>NZ_WIWH01000041.1:0-50952 GCF_009600035.1 Pseudomonas sp. FSL R10-2964
CGTTAGCGGGAGGCGAATTCTACAGCGTTACACGCTGCTGTCAACACCTCATTTCCTGCTTCGATGACTTGAAGCTGGCACTGCCAAAAACCATCCAACTCTTTGAAACTCAAGGAGTTTTCCGTTTCGACTGCGCCGGAAGAGGTGCGAATTATAGGCCGTTTGAACCTCGGGTCAAGCACTAGTTTCACACTTCTGTCATATAGCCTTGAAAGGGGCCTAAAAGCAGAGGCCAGCCTGACGGCTGGCCTCTTTTCTTCTATAGGCTGCTATCGCCTGCCTTACAGACTCGGAAAGGCAAACTGAGAGGCTTCATGGCTGGCACGTTGCGGCCAACGTTGTGTGATCGCCTTGCGACGCGTGTAAAAGCGCACGCCATCCGGGCCATAGGCATGCAGGTCACCAAACAGCGAACGTTTCCAGCCGCCGAAGCTGTGGTAGGCAACAGGTACTGGCAACGGTACGTTAACCCCCACCATACCCACTTCAATCTCGTCGCAGAACAAACGGGCCGCCTCTCCATCACGGGTGAAAATGCAGGTACCGTTACCGTACTCGTGATCATTGATCAGTTGCATGGCCTCTTCCAGGCTCTTGACCCGCACGATGCACAATACCGGCCCGAAGATCTCTTCTTTATAGATACGCATCTCAGGTGTCACGCGATCAAACAGGCAGCCCCCCAGGAAGAAGCCTTCTTCATGCCCCTTGATACTCAACCCGCGACCATCGACCACCAACTGCGCACCTGCTGCTACGCCATCATCGACATAGCCACTGACCTTGTCCCGCGCCTGACCGGTAACCAGGGGGCCCATGTCCAGACCGCACGAAGTCCCCGCACCAATTTTCAGCGCTTTGATTTGAGGAACCAGTTTGGCCACCAGGGCATCTGCCACCTGATCACCGACGCACACTGCAACCGAGATGGCCATGCAACGCTCGCCGCACGAACCATACGCTGCGCCCATCAGTGCACTGACTGCGTTATCGAGATCCGCATCCGGCATCAACACTGCGTGGTTTTTCGCCCCACCCAGTGCCTGCACGCGCTTACCGCGTTTGGTGCCTTCGGCGTAGATGTACTCGGCGATCGGGGTCGAGCCAACAAAACTCAGCGCTTTCACTTCCGGCGCCTCGATCAGTGCATCAACAGCTGACTTGTCGCCGTGCACCACGTTCATAACCCCCTTGGGCAAACCAGCTTCTTGCAGCAGTTGAGCAATCAACAGTGTCGAGCTTGGATCACGCTCCGAGGGCTTAAGAATGAAACAGTTGCCGCACACGATCGCCAACGGGTACATCCACAACGGAACCATGGCCGGGAAGTTGAACGGTGTAATCCCTGCAACTACACCCAGTGGCTGGAAGTCCGACCAAGCATCAATATTCGGGCCTACGTTACGACTGTATTCGCCCTTCAAGATTTCCGGAGCCGAGCAAGCGTATTCGACGTTCTCGATCCCGCGCTTCAGTTCACCCGCAGCATCCTCCAGAGTCTTGCCATGCTCTTCGCTGATCAACTGCGAGATCCGCGCTTCGTTCTGCTCAAGCAATTGCTTGAAACGGAACATCACTTGGGCGCGCTTGGCAGGCGGGGTATTACGCCATGCCGGGAAGGCGGCCTTGGCTGCATCGATCGCCTGCTGGATTGTTTCACGGCTGGCCAGGGGAACCTGGTGGATCACTTTACCGGTGGACGGGTTATACACATCTGCGGTGCGCCCGGAATCGTTCAGCAACTCGCCATTGATCAGGTGTTGAATAGTGCTCATGGATGCTCCAGAAAGTTGTCCACAGGCGCGAACGCTGCGCGCCTGGGTGAATGCATTAAGTGTCGCTTCTATATAGAAGGATCAGTCGATCTGATTCAGCGCTTCGCCGACCGCATCGAACAAGCGATCCAGGTCTTGCGGCTTGCTGTTGAACGTTGGCCCGAACTGCAGGGTGTCGCCGCCGTAGCGCACGTAGAAACCGGCTTTCCACAGTTTCATCGCTGCATCGAACGGGCGCACAATTGCATCGCCATCACGCGGCGCAATCTGGATTGCACCCGCCAGGCCATAGTTGCGAATGTCGATGATGTTCTTCACGCCCTTCAAACCGTGCAATGCATTCTCAAAATGCGGTGCAACTTCAGCCACGCTCTGTACCAGGTTCTCTTTTTGCAATAGATCAAGCGCAGCAATACCCGCAGCACAGGCTACGGGGTGAGCCGAATAGGTATAGCCATGAGGGAATTCAACCGCGTACTCAGGCGTCGGCTGATTCATGAACGTGTGATAAATCTCGCTGGTAGCGATAACAGCCCCCATCGGAATCGCGCCGTTGGTGACTTGCTTGGCAATACACATCAAGTCAGGTGTCACGCCGAAGCTGTCAGCACCAAACATTGAGCCTGTACGACCAAAGCCAGTGATCACTTCATCGAACACCAACAGGATATTGTGCTGGTCGCAGATTTCCCGCAGACGTTTCAGATAACCCTGAGGCGGAACCAATACCCCCGCCGAGCCTGCCATCGGTTCTACAAAAACGGCAGCAATGTTCGACGCATCGTGCAATTCGATCAGCTTGAGCAGTTCATCGGCCAGGGCAATCCCGCCCTGCTCGGGCATGCCGCGAGAAAATGCGTTGCTTGCCAACAGGGTGTGGGGCAGATGATCCACATCCATCATTGCCTGGCCAAACAGTTTGCGGTTGCCGTTCACCCCACCCAGGCTGGTGCCTGCAATGTTCACTCCATGGTAGCCGCGGGCACGGCCAATCATTTTGGTTTTGCTCGACTGGCCTTTTAGACGCCAGTAGGCACGCACCATCTTCACCGCCGTGTCGGCACACTCCGACCCCGAGTCGGTGAAGAACACGTGATTGAGGTTGCCCGGCGTCAACTCGGTGATTTTTTCTGCCAGCTTGAAAGACAGCGGATGGCCGTACTGGAACGCCGGCGAGTAATCGAGGGTGCCCAATTGTCTGGCCACGGCTTCCTGGATTTCAGTACGGGTATGCCCTGCGCCGCAGGTCCAAAGACCTGACAGCGAATCGTAAATCTGCCGACCCTTATCATCCGTCAGATAACTGCCCTTGGCCGCGACGATAAAGCGCGGATCGCGATGGAAGTTACGGTTGGCAGTGTAAGGCATCCAGTGAGCATCCAGCTTGAGCTGGCTGGTCAGGTTCAATTCGGCATTTTCGGGCATGTTCATCAGCAAAACCTCGCAAGGCAAAAGCGGCGTGGGATGTTGAAAGCGTTGTTGCGCCTAAATTGCCACGGCTATAAAGTCCATGAAATCCAACTCTTCTAACCTTTAGTCAGGCATACACTAAACTATGAGCAGCCGTCGCCCCGATGCACTGGCCCAGGTCAGCGACTTTGATATTCGACTGCTGCGTATTTTTCGCAGCGTCGTGGAGTGCGGCGGCTTTTCGGCAGCAGAGACGGTACTGGGCATTGGCCGTTCTGCCATCAGCCAGCAGATGAGCGATCTTGAACAGCGCCTGGGTTTACGCCTGTGCCAACGTGGGCGAGCGGGTTTTTCACTGACAGAGGAAGGTCGTGAGGTCTACCACTCTGCGCTGCAATTACTCGGCGCACTTGAGAGCTTTCGTACCGAGGTCAACGGCCTTCACCAGCATTTGCGCGGCGAACTGACCATTGGCCTGACCGATAACCTGGTCACCCTGCCCCATATGCGTATCACCCATGCACTGGCCCAACTCAAGGAGCGTGGGCCTGATGTACAGATTCATATCCGCATGATCTCGCCCCATGAAGTTGAACAGGGTGTGCTCGACGGCCGCCTGCATGTGGGTGTGGTGCCCCAGGCCAGCACATTGTCCGGGCTTGAGTACCAGCCGCTCTACAGTGAGCGTTCACTGTTGTATTGCGCCGTAGGCCATCCGCTGTTTTATGTCGACGACAGGCAATTGGAAGATGCACGGTTGAATGCGCAGGATGCCATTGCCCCCACCTTTCGCCTGCCCTCGGATATCCAGGCCCACTACCAGGCGCTCAATTGCACCGCCAGCGCGTCGGATCGCGAAGGCATGGCCTTTTTGATTTTGACCGGGCGCTATATCGGTTACCTGCCCGACCATTACGCCAGCCTGTGGGTTCAGCAGGGCCGCTTGCGGGCACTGAAGGCAAAAACACGTTTCTACGATTTGAGCCTGGCATCGGTGACACGTAAAGGCCGGCGCCCGCATCTGGTCCTGGAAAGTTTCCTTGAGAGCCTGGAAGCGACGCGTTAACGTGAAAAACTTCGCTACACAAACAGGTTGCCCGGAGCGCCCATGACCCTTGAAGTTCCTGCCCATGACGGCAAGCCTCCCAGCCGTATCCGGCAGAAAAACGAAGAAGCCATTCTCAAGGCCGCCGAAGATGAGTTTGCCCGTCACGGCTTCAGAGGCACCAGCATGAACGCCATCGCCCTGAGTGCCGGGCTGCCAAAGGCCAATCTGCATTATTACTTCACCAACAAGCTAAGCCTGTATATCGCAGTACTGAGCAATATCATCGAGCTATGGGACCGTACCTTCAACGTTTTGACCGCTGACGATGACCCGGCCCAGGCCCTGACTCAGTATATCCGCGCAAAAATGGAGTTTTCCCGGCGACAGCCCCAGGCTTCGCGAGTGTTTGCGATGGAAATCATCAGTGGCGGGGCCTGCCTGACCGAGTATTTCTCACAAGACTACAGAGCTTGGTTTCAAGGTCGTGCAGCTGTGTTCCAGGCCTGGATAGATGCAGGCAAGATGGACCCGGTCGACCCGGTCCATCTGATTTTCCTGCTATGGGGCAGCACCCAGCATTACGCCGACTTTTCGACACAGATTTGCCGCGTAACGGGGCGCAAGCACCTGACCAAACAGGATATGCATGCGGCCTGCGACAACCTGATCCGTATCATTCTCAAAGGCTGCGGCCTGACGCCCGCAGTCTAAGCCTGGAACCGACATGCCTTCGACCCTCACGGGGCTTTGCGAGTACCGCGAAGAAATCCGTAAAAGCCGCTTTATTACTTTTGCTGCCCCCATCACCAGCGCCCAGCAGGCCCTCGAATTTATCGAGCAACACAGCGACCTGAATGCCTCGCACAATTGCTGGGCGTGGAAACTTGGTGGGCAGTACCGCAGCAGTGATGATGGCGAACCTGGCGGCACCGCGGGCCGCCCGATACTCTCGGCCATTGAAGCGCAGGACTGCGATCAGGTCGCGGTGCTGGTTATCCGCTGGTATGGCGGCATTCAGCTGGGCACCGGCGGCCTGGCTCGGGCCTATGGCGGTGGCGCTAACAAATGCCTGCAAAACGCCGAAAAACTGCCGTTGGTCAGCCGTATCGCACTCAGTTGCTCTTGCAGTTTCAGCGAGCTGGCATTGGTCAAACTGCGCCTGGTTGAACTCAACGGCCTGATCACCGGCGAAGCCTTCACTGCCAATGGCGTTGACCTGCAACTGGCGCTGGTCGAAGAACAGATTGCTCCCGCGCGACAGCTTTTAGCGGACCTTAGCCGCGGCAGGATCCTGCTGCATCGTGACGCTGTCGAGCCAGCCCCATAAAAATGCTATTTTCCGACATCCATAGTTGCCCACAGTCACTGTGCACCCACCTGTGGATAACCTGAGCACATGCGGCCACAGCCCTTGTGTGCTGGGGGCTTGAAGCACTTGTACGATTTTTAACCAACTCATATCAACTTTGTAGAGGACGCTACTCATGACCGCAAAAAAAGCACTGATCATCGGAGCTTCACGTGGCCTGGGCCTGGGTCTGGTCAAGGAGTTGCTTGCCGATGGCTGGGACGTAACCGCCACTGTGCGCCACCCACAAAAAGCCGAGGCCCTGAAGGCATTGGGGCCGGTGCGCATCGAACAACTGGACATGAACAATCAACAGGCGATCAAGGCATTGGGCAATACCTTGCACAATGAAGTCTTCGATCTGCTGTTTATCAATGCCGGGGTCAAAGGCCCGGACGACCAGCTGTCGGGCAATGCAACGCTGGCCGAGGTGGGGCAGCTGTTTTTCACCAACAGCGTGGCACCGATCAATGTGGCCCGGGAGTTTGTCAGCCGGATCCGTAAGGACAGTGGCGTACTGGCATTTATGAGCTCAGTACTCGGCAGTGTCACTCAACCTGATGCCCCCGAAATGGCCCTCTACAAGGCCAGCAAAGCGGCTCTCAACTCGATGACCAATACCTTTGTACTGTATGAACTGGGCGACAATAACCCGACTGTGCTGTCCATGCACCCGGGCTGGGTAAAAACCGATATGGGCGGCGAAGGCGCCGACATTGATGTCGAAACCAGCACCCGTGGCCTGGTGGCACAGGTCAAGGCATTTGCCGGAAAAGGCGGCCATCACTTTATCGACTACAAGGGCCAGACGATTCCCTGGTAGGCAGCCTGCGACAAATGGCGGGGGAATTGTGCCCCCTCCGACCTGTAGAATGTCGCCATCTGTACCCGATTTGATGAGAAAACCTTTTATGTATGACTGGCTGAACGCCCTGCCAAAAGCTGAACTGCACATGCATCTGGAGGGTTCCCTGGAACCCGAGTTGCTGTTTTCGCTGGCCGAGCGCAACAAGATCGCCCTGCCCTGGAACGACGTTGAAACCCTGCGCAAGGCGTATGCCTTCAACAACCTGCAAGAATTCCTCGATCTTTATTACAAAGGCGCCGACGTACTGCGTACCTCCCAGGACTTCTACGACCTGACCTGGGCCTACCTGTTGCGCTGTAAAGAACAGAACGTCATTCACACAGAACCCTTCTTCGACCCGCAAACCCACACCGATCGTGGCGTGCCGTTTGAAGTCGTGCTCAATGGCATTGCCAGCGCACTTAAAGATGGCGAGCAGCAACTGGGTATCACCAGCGGCCTGATCCTCAGCTTCCTGCGCCATTTGAGCGAAGAAGAAGCAGAAAAGACCCTCGATATGGCCCTGCCATTTCGCGATGCCTTTGTCGCCGTTGGCCTCGACAGTTCAGAAATGGGCCACCCACCGAGCAAGTTTGTGCGCGTATTCGACCGCGCCCGTGATGAAGGCTTCCTGACCGTTGCCCACGCGGGTGAAGAAGGCCCGCCGGAGTACATCTGGCAAGCCCTGGACTTGCTCAAGATCCAGCGTATCGACCATGGCGTGCGCGCCATTGAAGACGAACGTCTGATGCAACGCATCATCGACGAGCAGATCCCGTTGACCGTATGCCCGTTGTCCAACACCAAACTCTGTGTGTTTGATCACATGTCGCAACACAACATTCTCGACATGCTTGAGCGTGGCGTAAAAGTGACCGTCAACTCTGATGACCCGGCCTACTTTGGCGGTTATATGACTGAGAACTTCCACGCGCTATACACCGATCTGGGCATGACCCAGGACCAGGCCAAACGCCTGGCGCAAAACGGTCTGGATGCGCGGTTGGTCAAGCCGTAACACGCGGTCTCCCCTGTGGGAACGGGCTTGCCCACGATGGCATCAACTCGATCAGGCAGACACACCTGATTGTCAGCATCGCGCGCAAGCCCGCTCCCACAGACATTTGAAACTGCAACACCGTCACTACCACAGCAGTTTTACTGTTTCCCCGGGTACAACTTGCTCAACATCGCACAGCGCTCACTGAGCATGTCGCGCAAGAGCCGCACCGGTTTACTCAATTGCGCCCGGTGACCACACAGCAGATTCAGCGGCGCCCGCTCGCACATCAGCCCCGGCAGTAACACCTTGAGCCGCCCGCTCTGCACATCTCCCGCCACATCCAGCCACGACTTGTAGGCAATGCCCTGCCCGGCAACCGCCCACAAGCGCACCACGTCGGCATCATCGCTGAAACGATTGCCGCTTACCGTCAGCCCCAGTTCGCGCTTGCCGTCATTGAATTGCCAATGGTCGTGAACCCGCGTGCCGAGCATGTACAACAGGCAATTGTGTTGCAGCAACTGCTCAAGCTGACGCGGCTCGCCCTTGCGCGCCAGGTAGTCGGGGGACGCACACAGCACCCGGCGGTTATCCGGGGCCACCGGCAGCGCCACCAGGCTGGAGTCTTCCGGCTCGCCGTAACGCAAGGCGATATCCACAGGCTGGCGGAACAGGTCGGCAATCCGGTCACCCAATAACAGGCGCACGGTGAGTTGCGGATGCTCACGCTGGAACTCATCCAGCCAGGGCAGCAACAGATTACGGCCGAAGTCTGAAGGTGCCGACAGTTGCAACACTCCGCTAACCTGATCTTGCCCACGCACCAACAAGCGTCGCCCCTCATCGAGGCTAGCGAGTGCCGTACGCGCATATTCAAGAAAGCCTTCGCCTTCGGCCGTCAGACGCAAACTTCGGGTTGAACGCGCCAGCAGGCGCGCGCCCAGTTGAGCTTCTATCCGTTTGAGAGCAGCGCTGGCCACCGCCGGGGACATATCCATCACCCGGGCCGCCGCAGACAAACTGCCCAAGTCAGCCGCGTGAACGAACAATTGCAGATCATCGAAACGCAGCATTCACAATCCACCCGACCATTATCAATAAAAAATTGAAAGAGACTGCTGTTTTAGCCGGTTTTATCGCGCGGTGAAATAGCCAATTATCACTGCCAGTTTCTTAATCATCTTCAGGACATGTCCCATGAAAGCTGTCGCCTACTACCACTCGTTACCGATTCAAGACCCGCTGGCCCTGCAAGATATCGAGTTGCCAGAGCCGGTGGCCGGCCCCCGGGATTTGCTGGTCGAGGTCAAAGCCATTTCCGTAAACCCGGTGGACACCAAAGTGCGCCAGAACGTGCAGCCCGAGGCCGACACTGCCAAGGTACTGGGCTGGGATGTGGCCGGTGTGGTCAAGGCCGTCGGCAGTGAAGTCAGCTTGTTCAAGGTCGGCGACAAGGTCTTTTACGCAGGCTCCATTGCCCGTGCCGGGGCCAACAGTGAACGTCATGTAGTGGATGAACGCATCGTCGGGCATATGCCCAAAAGCCTCGATTTCGCACAGGCCGCAGCGTTGCCGTTGACCGCCATCACTGCCTGGGAGTTGTTGTTTGAGCGCCTTGGCATCAACGAGGGCAAGACCGACGAGCAACAAAGCCTGCTGATCGTCGGCGCGGCGGGTGGTGTGGGTTCAATCCTGACGCAACTGGCCAGCCAACTGACTGCGCTCAAGGTGATTGGTAGCGCATCTCGCCCTGAAACCCAGACCTGGGTCCGTGAGCTGGGCGCCGATCTGGTTATCGACCACAGCCAGCCGCTGAGCGAAGAACTCAAGCGTCACGGCATCGACGCCGTCACCCATGTTGCCAGCCTGACCCAGACTGACCAGCATCTTGATCAGTTGGTAGAAGCACTGGCACCACAGGGCAAACTGGCGCTGATTGATGATCCCAAGGCGCTGGATATCACCAAACTCAAACGCAAGAGCCTGTCACTGCACTGGGAGTTCATGTACACCCGCTCGCTGTTCCAGACCCCGGACATGATCGAGCAACATCTCCTGCTCAATCGTGTCGCCGGGCTGATCGATGCGGGCACCCTGCGTACCACGGTCGGCGAGCACTTTGGCAGCATCAATGCCACCAACCTGCGCCGCGCCCATGCACTGCTGGAAAGCGGCATGGCCAAGGGCAAGATTGTGCTCGAAGGCTTCTGAGAGGACGTCTGACGGGACCCATGTGGTCATTTTTTAACCGTCAGTCAGAGACTTGATTCCGGGCATTTTAATCAAAGTTTTTCGGCATACACTGGCCTCCTTTGCGAACCGAAGGAGGCCAGTCATGAAAATCCTGATAAAAGCGCTAGCAAGATCCCGCGACTGCAAATGGCAGGTGCAAATCGACCAGCAAGCCGTCAACTTTCGCAGCGAGGCCGAGGCCCGGGCCTTTGTCGACAAGCTGCAATCGCGCCTGCATGCCCCGCACCGCCTGCCCGAACGTTTGGCTGGCTGAATCAGACCGGCTGCTGAGCGGCGATCCGTGCGGTGTACAGGCGCCGGGTCGCCACTGCCAGGCCCACTGCCACAAGCCCGCACAGGGTGATGACCATCGCCATTGGCATTGCGCTGCCGTCGTGCAATACCCCCACCAGTGATGCCGCCCCCGCCGCCACGCTGAACTGCAAACAACCCAGCATCGCCGAAGCACTGCCGGCGCGCGCGCCCTGCCCGCTCATGGCGCAGGCCGAGGCATTGGGAATGATGCAGCCCAGGCTGGCAATGCAGATAAACAGCGGCACCAGCAGCGGCCACAGTTGTTCGGTATGCAAACTGCTGACGCCCAGCAAGGCCAGACCCGCCGCCAGATACACCCACACCATGCGCGACAGCAAAAAGGCCGGGCCACGCTTGGCCAGCAGGCGGGCGTTCAACTGCGCCACCAGGATAAAGCCGGCCGCGTTGGTGCCGAACAACCAGCCGTAATGCTCGGCAGGCACGCCATAGAGTTTGATAAATACGAAAGGTGAACCCGCGATGTAGGCAAACATCCCGGCCATTGCGATCCCCCCCGTCAGGGCATGGCCAAGGAACTCGCGATCCTTGAGCAACCGCCCGTACTGGCGCAATGCCCCCGACAGCGGCTGACGTGGCACGTTGGCCGGCAGGCTTTCAGGCAAGCCAAGCGCTACGGCCGTTGCCGCCAATGCGCTGAACACCGTCAACACCAGGAAAATCGATTGCCAGCCATACAGGTTGACCAGCAACCCACCCAACATCGGCGCCAGGATTGGCGCCAGGCCCATAACCAGCATCAATTGTGAAAACACTTTGGCCGACTGCACCGCGTCGCATTTGTCACTGACAATTGCCCGCGAAAGGACCATGCCCGCACAGCCGCCAAGGGCCTGGACAAACCGGGCACCAATCAGCCACTCCAGGGTCGGCGCAAAGGCGCATGCCAGTGACGCGACAGTGAATAGCCCGACGCCCACCAGCAGCGGCACGCGCCGGCCGAAGCGGTCCGCTACCGGGCCATAGGCCAGCTGACCGATGGACAGGCCCAGAAAGTACACGGCCAGCGTCAGTTGTATCTGGGTTTCGTCGGTTGCAAAGGCTTGTGCCATCGCCGGGAAGCCGGGCAGGTAAAAGTCGATCGCCAAAGGACCGAAGGCACTCAGGGCGCCAAGAATCAAGATTGTTCGAAGGTTCATCAGGTATCCAGGGATCAGGCTGCGGTTAGCGCAAGCTGACAGTTTAGCTGTGGTTATCGACCCTGAACATTAAGTTAGCGAGCTAGCTAATAAATCACCTTGAACCCGTCCTGAAACAACACCGCCGTAGCAACTGCCGAGGAACGAGGCTGCGTTCGACGGCGCAGCCGTCGTAAGTCTGACATTGCGGTGCGCCAGTCAGAACTTGCTCTTAGCATTCACGACGACTACGTCGCCGGACGCAGCCTCGTTCCTCGGCAGCTGCTACATACAGGTTTAGTGCGCCGTGCGCGCCTCAAACCCGGCATTGGTGATCACGTCGATAATTTGCAACGGTGATACGTTGCTGTCCACCTTGACGGTTTTGCTCGCCAGGTCCACTTCAACCTTCGCGTCTTTATCCACCGTCTGCACCGCACGGGTCACCGCGCCCACACAGCCACCACAGGTCATACCGTCTACCTTGAACGTTTGCATGATTACGCCTCCTGTTTGAGATATGCCTACAGCTTCGACCTTGCCATCGTGGCAAGGTCAAGCCCGTTGTTTCACGCGCTGACTGGCAATCCATCCCGTGCTCGGCCAAGCTGCAAGCCTTGCGATTTGATAACAGGATACTTAGCCATGCGCTGGACCGCTTTGAGCCTAGTCAGCCTTTTGGGTCTTGCCAGTGTGCCGCTGTGGGCAAATGCCGATCAGGACTACGGAGTGCTGATCATTTCCCGCGAACGCCTTGAGGTGCCGACCAACTGCGAAGTGGGTGTGTACATCGACGATCAACTGGCCGGGCGATTGTTTCAGGAGCAGGCCCTGGCCTTTAACCTGCCGCCCGCCAGCGTCGATATCCGCCTCAAGCTGCTCCCCGGGCAAGCCCCCGGCTGCCTGCCCGGCATGCTGGTGCCGCCCGCGCAGCAGTTCACCCTGAAGGCCGGGGATGTGCGCAAATACCGCATCGCCCTGGGTAAACAGGGTATGTACCTCAAGCCCGCCAAACTGGAATATTGAGCGGCAAACAACGAACAGCAAGAAGCCTTGACCTTGCCATGGGGTCAAGGTCGATTCTATGGATAGATAACTTCTTGAGGAGGACTGCTCGTGCCCACCCAATTCGATCTGCCGATTGATGGCATGACCTGTGCCAGTTGTGCAGGGCGTGTGGAAAAATCCCTGGCCAAAGTGCCCGGTGTACGTTCGGTCAGCGTCAACCTGGCCACTGAACAGGCCCGTATCGAAGCGCCTGCCGAGAGCCTGCCGGCACTGGTCGAAGCTGTGCAACAGGCAGGCTATAGCGTGCCCGCCCACAGCCTGGAACTGGATATCAGCGGCATGACCTGCGCCTCGTGCGCAGGGCGCGTAGAAAAAGCCCTGGCCAAGGTGCCCGGGGTCAAGAGCGTCAGCGTCAACCTCGCCACCGAGCGGGCCCATGTCGAATTGCTCGGCCAGGTTGATCCGGGTTTACTGCTGAACGCGGTCACCCAGGCCGGTTATGGTGCCAGCCTGCACCAGAGCGAAAAAACCACAGAAGACGACCAGCAAAAACGCCTGCACCGTGAACGCTGGGCGCTGACCCTGGCTATCGTACTGGCGCTGCCGCTGGTGCTGCCGATGCTGCTTGCGCCTTTTGGCATCCATTGGATGCTGCCCGCATGGGCCCAGTTTGTATTGGCGACCCCGGTACAGTTTGTTCTGGGCGCACGTTTTTATGTCGCCGCGTGGAAAGCCGTCAAGGCCGGCGCGGGCAATATGGACCTGCTGGTCGCCCTGGGCACCAGCGCCGGTTATGGCCTGAGCCTGTATGAATGGGCCATCGCCGAACCCGGCAGCATGCCCCATCTGTATTTCGAGGCCTCGGCGGTTGTGATCGCCCTGGTGCTGCTGGGCAAATATCTCGAAAGCCGTGCCAAGCGCCAGACCGCCAGCGCCATCCGCGCCCTTGAAGCCCTTCGCCCCGAACGCGCCTTGCGCATGGTCGACGGCCAGGAACAGGATGTCGCCATCAGTGATTTGCGTCTCAATGATCTGGTGCTGGTCAAACCCGGCGAGCGGTTCCCGGTGGATGGCGAAGTCGTCGAAGGCCAAAGCCATGCCGACGAGGCCCTGATCAGTGGCGAAAGCCTGCCGGTGCCGAAACAGCCTGGGGATAAAGTCACCGGCGGCGCCATCAATGGCGAAGGTCGCTTGATTATCAAGACCATGGCCCTGGGGACGGAGACCGTACTGGCGCGCATTATCCGCCTGGTAGAGGACGCGCAGTCCGCCAAGGCGCCGATCCAGAAACTGGTGGACAAGGTCAGCCAGGTATTTGTCCCGGTGGTGCTGCTGATCGCCCTGGCCACCCTGCTCGGCTGGTGGCTCTACGGCGCGCCGATTGAAACCGCTCTGATCAACGCTGTCGCGGTACTGGTAATTGCCTGCCCTTGTGCCCTGGGCCTGGCGACCCCCACTGCAATCATGGCCGGCACCGGCGTTGCAGCCCGCCACGGGATTCTGATCAAGGACGCCGAAGCCCTCGAACGCGCCCACGAAGTCAGTGCCGTGGTTTTCGACAAAACCGGCACCCTGACTTCAGGCACGCCGCAAATTGCTCACTTCAGCGCACTCGATGGCGATGAAGCGCACTTGCTGCAAGCCGCCGGTGCCCTGCAGCGGGGCAGCGAACACCCGCTGGCCAAGGCCGTACTGGATGCTTGCGCGGCGCGTGATTTAAAAGTGCCGGACGTTACCGACAGCCAGTCGCTGACCGGCCGCGGTATTGCCGGCACCCTGGAAGGCCGTCGCCTGGCCCTGGGCAACCGCCGCCTGCTGGAAGAAACCGGTCTCAATCCGGGCTCGCTCGCCGCATCGGCCAGCGCCTGGGAAACCGAAGGTCGCACGCTGTCCTGGCTGATCGAACAAAGCCCGCAGCCCCAAGTGCTGGGCCTGTTCGCCTTTGGTGACACACTCAAGCCCGGTGCCCAGTCGGCCATCGCCCAGCTCAATGCCCGTCATATCAGCAGTCACCTGTTGACCGGCGACAACCGCGGCAGTGCCAAAGTAGTGGCCGAGGCCCTGGGAATCAGCGATGTTCACGCCGAAGTGTTGCCCGCCGACAAGGCCGCGACCGTGGCCGAACTGAAAAAAACCGGTGTAGTGGCTATGGTCGGCGACGGTATCAACGACGCGCCGGCACTGGCCGCGGCCGATATCGGTATCGCCATGGGCGGTGGCACAGATGTGGCCATGCACGCAGCGGGCATCACCCTGATGCGCGGCGACCCGCGGTTGGTACCGGCAGCACTGGAGATCAGCCGCAAGACCTACGCCAAAATCCGGCAAAACCTGTTTTGGGCATTTATCTACAATGTGATCGGCATTCCGCTGGCTGCTTTCGGCTTTTTGAACCCTGTGCTGGCAGGCGCGGCCATGGCTTTTTCCAGTGTCAGCGTGGTCAGCAATGCGTTGCTGCTCAAATTCTGGAAGCCCAGGGATCTTGAATAAGGAGGCGTCATGAATATCGGCCAGGCCGCCAGACACAGCGGCTTGAGCGCCAAGATGATTCGTTATTACGAATCCATCGGTCTGCTCAAACCCGCGCAACGCAGTGACAGCGGCTACCGCCTTTACAGCGATGACGACCTGCATACCCTTGCGTTTATCAAACGCTCGCGGGACCTGGGGTTTTCGCTGGAAGAGGTCGGCAAGCTGCTGACCCTGTGGCAGGATCGCCAGCGCGCCAGCGGCGATGTGAAGGCACTGGCGCGCCAGCATATTGATGAGTTGAACCAGAAGATCGCCGAGCTGAGCAGCCTGCGCGACACCTTGCAGGATCTGGTCGAAAGCTGTCAGGGCGACCACCGCCCTGACTGCCCGATCCTCAAGGACCTGGAGTCAGGCTCATGCTGCACCGTAAAGACATGATCATCTGCATGATCTGCTGATAAACCTGTGGGAGCGGGCTTGCTCGCGATTCAGGCGCCAAGGTGTATCTGGCTGACCAAGGTGATGCCATCGCGGGCAAGCCCCGCTCCCACAGGAACGTTAATCAGAAAGCTGTCAGCAGCACTTTAGCCAGCATCAGCACGCCAATCACCGCACACAGCCCCGCGAATCCCTGCTGTAGCCACTGGGCCGAGACGTGCGGGGCAATCACCCGCCCGGCAATCATTCCGGCCAGGGTCGCGCCAATAAATATCACGCCTTCATTCGACAGGCTCACGCCCTGGCTCATCAGATTGCCCAAGGTGCCCAGCGATACCAGCGCCACCACCATCAAGGACGTGGACACCACGGCGTGGATACGCACGTCACTGAACTTGCGAAATGCCGGCACGATCAAGAACCCGCCGCCCACACTCAATAACCCCGTCAGCAACCCCGAGGTAGCACCAATGGATACCAGGGTCATGCTGCAGCGGGCATTCCAGGTCAGTCGCCCGGTTGCAGGGTTGAGCATGCAGTTTTTTTCCAGTACCCCCAGGCTGCCGTCATCGCGGGCATCCGCCCGGGCCTGCAGGAACATACGCACTGAAACAAACATCATCACCGCGCTGAACATCAACACCAGCACCTTGGCCGGCATCAACCGGGCAAGGTGCAGCCCGATGGGCGAGGTGGTCGAGCCGACCAGCGCCATCAACGCCGCTGCCTTGTAGCGCACCAGCCCCTTGCGCAGGCCATCCAGCGCCCCCAGTGCCGCTGCCGTGCCTACGGCCAGCAACGCCACCGGTGTCGCTTGCGCCAGGGTCCAGCCCAGCCCCAGAGTCAGCGCCGGGATGGCCAGGATGCCGCCACCGGCACCGGTCAGCCCAAGCACCAACCCCACCAGCATGCCAAATAAAATAATCAACATGGTCAGGGTCAATCCGGCTTGCAGTCAGTGAACCACTCGCGGCCTTTGAGCATGCCTTGCCAGTAAAACCACGGCAGCAATGTGGCCTTGAGCAGCCACGTCGATTTGCGGGGTACGGTCGGGTCCAGGGGAAAGGTGGGTAGCAGTTTGCCGCCATAGCCGAATTCAGCCAGGATCACCTTGCCGTTTTCCACGGTCAGCGGGCAGGAGCCATAGCCGTCATAGCGCTTGGGCAAGGTCACGCCCTTGCGCAGTGCGAGCAGATTTTCGGCCACCACGACCACTTGCTTGCGGGTTGCCGCCGCGGTCTTGGCATTGGGTGTATTGCACACATCGCCCAGGGCGAAGATTTCGGGGTAGCGTGGATGTTGCAGGGTCGCCGGATCGGTCTCGAACCAGCCCGCCTTGTCCGCCAGTTCACTGCGGCGGATCACATCGGGCGCCTGCTGCGGTGGCACCACATGCAGCAGGTCGAAGGTTTTAGCAACACAAGTCACACCGCCCTTGGCATCAGTCACATCAAACCAGGCCGTTCTGGCGGGACCGTCAACCTTGACCAGAGTGGACTGGAAGGCCAATTGAGCCTTGTAGGCTTCAACGTACTTCATCAGCGGCGGGACAAAAGCCGGCACGCCAAACAACACCGCCCCCGCCAGGTTGAACTCCACCTTGATAGCGTCCAGAGCACCGCGTTTGCGCCAATGATCGCAGGCCAGATACATGGCTTTTTGCGGCGCACCCGCACACTTGATCGGCATGCCCGGCTGGGTAAACAGTGCCTTGCCGCCCTTCAGGCTGCGCACCAGTTCCCAGGTATAGGGCGCCAGATCGTGACGATAGTTGGAGGTCACGCCATTCTTGCCCAGAGTTTCTTCAAGGCCCTCGATATTTTCCCAGGCCAGTTCCAGCCCCGGGCAAACGATCAGTTGCTGGTAACCCAGCTCGCTGCCATCGCTGAGCAGCACAACCTTGCGCTGCGGAGCAAAGGCACACTGCGACGCCTTGACCCACACAGCACCTTTGGGCATGACCGCAACGGTGGGGCGAACCGTGTTTTTGATATCGTAGGCCCCTCCCCCGACCAGCGTCCAGGCGGGCTGGTAATAGTGTTCGGTGCTGGGCTCGATCACGGCGATACGCAAGGCCCCGTTACGCTTCAACAGGCTGGCCGACACCGAAATACCGGCCGAGCCACCGCCCACCACGACCACATCGTACTGCCTGGCCTCACGCGTGCCCTGGGTGGCCGCTTCAAAAAGCTTGGCAGAGCGATTGCCCGTGCGGCAGTACGCCAGCACCGGTTTGGGCAACTCGTCGAGCAGTTCACGCAATTGCTGCACCTGCCCGGGTGTTGCGCCGCTGGTCGCTACTGGCAGATAGGCAAAGCTCAGCCCCAGGGCCCGCGCGGCCTGTTGCATCGCGGTGTGTTCGGGTTGCTCAGGCCCGCCTTCATGGTCGGGGCGGTTGCACATCACGCTGGCAAAACCCAGCGCAGCCAAGGATTGGAGATCAGACTGCTCGATCTGACCGGTCACGGAAAATGACGCGTCGATTCGCTTGATGCTTTGCTCCATTGAGCACTCCAGGCACAACTAAAATGAATGGATTGGGAGGGCGTTACTTTTTGAGCGCTTGCCCGCAATACAGCCCCGACAGGGTCTGCATCACAGAAACCACTTCAAAGCTGGCGAGTGAGTAGAAAATGTATTTCCCCAGCCTTCGGGTATTGACCATGCCCTCATCGCGCAACACACCGAGTTGTTGCGACAGTGTGGGTTGTCTGATGCCGGTCAGCGCTTCAAGTTCGCCGACATTGCGCTCACCTTGAGTCAACTGGCAGAGCAGCAGCAGGCGATCTTCATTGGCCAACGCTTTGAGAAGGGTGCAGGCTTTGGAAGCAGAGTCGCGCAGAAGCCCGATTTCTTCGCTGGTTAGCTGAGCAGTCATGAAAAGCTCCGGTGCGTGATGGTCGACAGTCTACGACTCGATAATATATCTTTCAATATATTGATCATTCAACGACCGCCACGAGGCCCCTCATGCATCCCGAAATTCAAGGTTTCTTCGACCCGGCGACGTCGACCGTGAGCTACGTGGTCCATGCTGCTGGCAGCGTGGAGTGCGCAATCATCGACCCGGTGCTGGACTACAATGCCGCCGCCGGGCGTATCAGCACCGTCAGTGCCGACGCCATCGCCGCTTTCGTGCAGGCTGAAGGCCTGAAGGTGCAATGGCTGCTGGAGACCCACGCCCATGCCGACCACCTGTCGGCCAGCGCTTACCTCAAGCGCAAGCTGGGCGGTCAGATCGGCATCGGGGCTGCCATCACCCAGGTCCAGGGGGTGTTCCGCGATATCTATAACCTTGAGCCGGAATTCAAGCTTGATGGCTCGCAGTTCGATCGCCTGTTCGAGCCCGACGAGCTGTTTCATATCGGGCGACTAGAGGTGCGGGCGCTGCATGTGCCCGGCCATACCCCGGCCGATATGGCCTATCAGGTAGAACACCACAGCCTGTTTGTGGGCGATACCCTGTTTATGCCTGATGTGGGCACCGCCCGTTGCGACTTCCCGGGTGGCGATGCGCGGCAGTTGTATCAATCGATCAAGCGCCTGCTGGCATTACCTGAGTCGACCCGCCTGTTTATGTGCCATGACTACCCGCCAGCCGGGCGCGAAGCCTGCTGGTCGACCACGGTGGGTGAACAGCGGGTAAAAAACATCCACGTCAATGACAGCATCGACCTGGCAGGTTTTGTCGGCATGCGTACGGCCCGCGATGCCACCCTCGGGGTTCCGGCGCTGCTGATTCCGGCGATTCAGGTCAATATTCGTGCAGGCAACCTGCCGCCTGCGGATGACAGCGGCCTGTGCAGCCTGAAGATTCCGCTGAACCGGTTTTGAGCGCCCAAACACTTGCCAGGAACAGGGCAGCAGCGGTTTTGATGAGCGGCGCATTACCCGTGGGAGCTGGCTTGCCTGCGATGCAAACACCGCGCTCTGACAGGTAAAACACGGTGATTCCATCGCGAGCAAGCCCGCTCCCACAAGAACCCGGGCAGCCCCAGGCGCATAAAAAATCCGGCCTGAGCCGGATTTTTTAGTTAGCCAATTACTGCATCCACGGGGGTGGTGGCTCTTCAGCCTTGCTCGGTGGCGCATCATCGGCAGCACGCACTGCCTGGCGGAAAGCTTCGTCCAGACGTGCAGCTTCGATTTCGCGCATCACCCCGCCGACATCTGCCAGCTCGTCCGGCTCGTCAAACTCGCCCGTCAACACACTGCCAGGGTGCAGGGTGGCAGCTTCGTAAAGTGCCCACATTTCCTTGGCGTACTTGGTCTTCTTCAGTTCCGGCGCAAAACGCCCGAAATAGGAAGCCATGTTGCCCACGTCACGCTCCAGCATGTTGAAGGCGTGGTTGTTACCCGCCGCATCGACCGCCTGGGGCAAGTCGATGATGACCGGGCCGGTTGGCGTCAGCAAAACGTTGAACTCGGACAAGTCGCCGTGAACCAGCCCCGTACACAGCATCAGCACGATTTGCTGAATCAGGAACTCGTGGTACTCGCGGGCCTGATCCGGCTCCAGCACCACGTCATTGAGACGCGGAGCCGCATCGCCGTACTCGTCCGCCACCAGTTCCATCAACAGCACGCCTTCGAGGAAGTCGAACGGTTTAGGAACCCGCACACCCGCACCGGCCAGGCGAAACAGTGCCGCTACCTCGGCGTTTTGCCAGGCATCTTCGGTTTCTTTACGACCGAACTTCGAGCCCTTGGCCATCGCTCGGGCCTGACGGCTGTTGCGAACCTTGCGACCCTCCTGATATTCGGCGGCCTGGCGGAAACTTCGTTTGTTGGCCTCCTTGTAAACCTTGGCGCATCGCAGCTCATTGCCGCAGCGGACTACGTATACAGCTGCTTCCTTGCCACTCATGAGTGGGCGCAGCACCTCGTCGATCAGACCGTCTTCGATCAGGGGTTCTAAGCGTTTTGGAGTCTTCATCAGCTTTTATTGTGGGTCCTTTATTACCAAACACGCGAATGTCATTCGTTATACGGCAATCCACTCACCACGGGGAGAGGGCAAACGATTTGAATGATAGACGAGCAACACGTTTTGAGCACCGACTTAACCCTGTCGAAACAAGTCACCCGGGGTAAAGCCGAACATCTTTTTAAACGCCGCAATAAACGCCGACGTTGATTCATACCCGCAAGACAGCGCCGCCCGCGTGACATGACCGCCCTCCTCCAGCACCCGTAACGATGACAGAAGACGCACCCGCTGCCGCCAACTGCGGAAACTCAAGCCTGTTTCACGTTGAAACAAACGCATCAGGGTTTTTTCGGACATCCCCAGCCGATCCGACCACAGGCCCAGGTTCGCCTCGGCATCAGGGGTTTCGACCAGCTCATTGCACAGCACCAGCAAACGTTCATGACGGGGCAACGGCAGTGAAAAACCGACCTCGGGCAGGCTTGCCAACTGGTCCAGCAGCACCGCCACCAAGCGTTGCTCGCAGCTCCCGTCCTCGGGGTAGTCGACGGGCAGCGCACAAAAGCTTTTGATCAGCTCCCGGGCCAGCGGCGTGACCTCCAGTACCCGGCACTGCCCCGGCGCCCATTGGCAGTCCTCACGGCGCACATAGAGGCTGCGCATTTCAGCGCGCATCGAGGTGATCACTTCATGCTCCAGCCCGGCCGGAATCCAGATACCCCACTGCGGGGGCGCAAAAAAACTGCCCTCGTCGGTATGTACGCCCAGCACACCACTAATGGCGTACGAAAACTGCACCCAATCGTGTCGATGGCGCGGCGTCCACGAGCCCGCGCCCAGGCTTTCGGCCCGGGCATACAGGGGTCGTGGCAGGGCATCGAGTACCGGAATGGCACGCGGCAGCCCACGTTGTCCGTTTGGCGGCATTGATTGGCCTTATATCGCAAGACGACAGATTGCTGCGACGTTAGGCTAAGTCATCAATTCTTACAATGTTGCGGTGCCAACAATGCCTGTACTCAAACATCTCAAACGAATGTTCACCGACTGGTTTCTGTGCGGCATGCTGCTGGCGACTTTCCTGGCCTATGTGTTTCCGCATTTCGGTAGCACTGGCGGTGCAATGCACGCGGAATGGGTGATCAATATCGGAGTGTTTCTGGTGTTTTTCCTGCACGGGGTGAACCTGTCCAGTGAGCAGATCAGTCACGGTCTGAAAAACATTCGCCTGCACGTTATGGTGCAGGGCTTTACCTTTATCGTCTTCCCGCTGATCTGGGTGGTCGCCAACAAGCTGTTGGGCGCCCATATCCCGCCGCTGCTGATGTTGGGATTTTTCTACCTGTGTGCCCTGCCCTCGACCATCTCCTCGTCGGTGGCACTGACCGGCAGTGCTGGAGGCAATGTGCCGGCAGCGATTCTTAACGCCAGCCTGTCCAGCGTGCTGGGGATTTTCCTGACACCCTTGCTGGTCAGCTTCGTGGTGGGCAGCGGCGCAGGGGGCATCGACCTGGGTTCAACCCTGCTCGACCTGTGCGCCATGCTGTTGCTGCCGCTGGTGCTGGGCCAGTTGGTTCGCCCGCTGTGCGGACGCTTTTTTGCCCGGCACAAGCGCTACACCAATATCTGCGACAAGGTGGTGATTCTGCTGCTGGTTTACGCCGCGTTCTGCAACTCGATGGTCTCGGGCATGTGGCAACAGCAGGGCAGTTCGGTGATTGTCAGTGCATTGGTCGGCAGTGCGGTCCTGCTGGCGATTATCCTGTGGATGACCACCCGCACCGCCCGCGCCCTGAAATTCAGCACCGCAGATGAAATCGCTGCAGTGTTCTGCGCCAGCAAGAAATCCCTCGCGGCGGGTGCGCCGATGGCGGCCCTGATTTTCGGGGCCAACCCGGGGCTGGGCCTGATTTTATTGCCGATCATGATCTACCACCCACTGCAGTTGATTGTGTGTTCGGTGATGGCCGAGAGTTATGCCACGCGCAGTCGCGCAGAAGCCAAACACAACAACATCTCGGGTGGGAGCGGGCTTGCTCGCGATGCCGACGCCACGGCGTAACAGGCACACCGCATTGCGCCCATCGCGAGCAAGCCCGCTCCCACAGACGGCTATCGCTCAATTATTGCAGTAACACCCTGCCCGCCCGCCGCGCAGATCGAGATCAAACCTCGACTCTGCCCGGCGGTGGCCAGCAGCTTGGACATATTGGTCACGATACGCCCGCCCGTCGCCGCAAACGGATGACCCACCGCCAGGGAACTGCCCTTGACGTTGAGTTTGCTGCGATCAATCGCCCCCAGCGCTGCATCAAGCCCCAACCGGCTTTTGCAGTAAGGCCCATCCTCCCAGGCCTTCAAGGTGCACAGCACCTGCGCGGCAAATGCCTCGTGAATCTCGTAGTAGTCAAAGTCCTGCAAGGTCAGGCCATTACGCGCCAGCAGCCGTGGGACGGCGTATACCGGTGCCATCAATAACCCTTCTGCACCGTGTACGAAATCTACAGCAGCTGTTTCACCATCGCGCAAATACGCCAAAACCGGCAAGCCGCGCTCCCTGGCCCATTCTTCACTGCCCAACAAGACCGTCGACGCACCATCGGTCAGTGGCGTGGAGTTGCCCGCCGTCAACGTGCCCTTGGCGCTGCGCTCGAATACGGGCTTGAGGGCGGCCAGTTTCTCCAAGGTCAGGTCGGCACGCAGGTTGTTATCACGGCTCAGGCCCATAAATGGCGTAAGCAGATCATCTTCCCAGCCGGCGTGGTAAGCCGCCGTCAGTGCCTGATGGCTGTGCAGCGCCAGCTCGTCCTGCTCAACCCGGGGGATGTTCCAGGTTTGCGCCATCAACTCGCAGTGCTGGCCCATCGACAGCCCGGTGCGAGGCTCGCCGTTGCGTGGAAATTCGGGCTTCAAAAAGCCCGGACGCAATTGCAGCAACGCCTTGAGCTTGTCCACAGGTGCCTTGAGGCGGTTGAACTGCAGCAGCCATTTGCGCAGCCCGTCATTGATGCCGATCGGAACATTGGAGGCAGAGTCCACGCCACCGGCAATCCCGCACTCGATCTGCCCCAGGGCAATCTTGTTGGCCACCAGCAATGCCGCCTCAAGCCCTGTACCGCAGGCCTGCTGCAAGTCATAGGCCGGAGTTTGCGGCGACAGCCGCGAGCCCAGCACACATTCGCGGGTCAGGCTGAAATCCCGCGAATCCTTGAGCACCGCCCCGGCCACTACTTCGCCCATGCGCAACCCGTGAAGGTTGTATCGCTCGATCAGCCCTTCCAGCGCCGCCGTCAGCATGTCCTGATTACTGGCAGTCGCATAAGGCCCGTTGGCGCGAGAAAACGGGATTCGATTACCACCAATAATTGCTACACGACGCAGACTCATACGATTCACCCTATTCTCTTAAATCCATTAATCGTTACCAGCGTAGGCCTTATTGCCGATAACGAACGACCACGGTCTGTTTGTGGTCAACCCTTTGAACCCCACCTGTCGGAGAGTGTTCCATGTCAGACCGTTATATCGACTTCGTCAACTCATCCCTCGGCCAGCGGCTGGTCGGCGCGTTGGGGCTGCCGTCACCGGGACGACTGGAGCGCTGGCAGGCCGGGCGCCTGCGCCCCGTCGAAGGCCCTCTGCTGATTGGCGGCGGTGCGCTTGCCGCACAGGTGGCCCGCTTTGGCGGCAAACTCACCGATGCGGTGTTCAGCTATGGCCCTGAACCCTTGCATGCCACACCGTGGATTCCAGGCCAGGGACCAAAGCTCAAGGCCGTGGTGTTTGACGCCAGCGAGCTGTTGCACACCGGGCAGCTCAAGCAACTGCGCGAATTTTTCCAGCCGCTGCTGCGCAATCTCGAGCACTGTACCCATATGGTGATCCTGGGCCGTGCCCCTGAAACATTAAGCGACCCTTTTGCCGCCAGCGTGCAACGTGCGCTCGAAGGTTTCATTCGCTCGTTGGCCAAGGAGTTGCGTAACGGCAGTACCTTGCAACTGCTGTATATCGGCGAGGGGGCCGAAGATCAGCTTGAAGGCGCACTGCGCTTTTTTCTCTCGCCAAAAAGTGCCTTTATCAGCGGCCAGGTGCTGCGCCTCAAGGCCTGCGCCAACCAGGTGCAGGACTGGACCCGCCCCCTGGCCGGGCGCAAGGCACTGGTTACCGGTGCGGCCCGTGGCATTGGCGCCGCGATTGCCGAAACCCTGGCCCGGGATGGCGCCGAACTGATCCTGCTCGACGTGCCGGCCGCCAAGAGCGATCTCGATGCGCTGGCCGCGCGCTTGGGCGGGCACAGCATCGCGCTCGACATCTGTGCCGCCGATGCCGCAGAACAACTGACCGGGCAACTGGCCGATGGTATCGATATCCTGGTGCACAACGCCGGTATCACCCGTGATAAAACCCTGGCCAATATGACCCCGGAATTCTGGGACTCGGTACTCGCCGTTAACCTCAACGCCCCGCAAGTGCTGACCAAGGCCCTGCTTGATAGCGGCACCCTGCGCGATAACGGCCGGGTAATCCTGCTCGCATCCATCAGCGGTATCGCCGGCAATCGCGGCCAGACCAACTACGCCGCCAGCAAGGCCGGGCTGATCGGCCTTGCTCAGGCTTGGGCAGCGTCGCTGGGCGAGCGTGGTATCAGTATCAATGCCGTGGCCCCGGGTTTTATCGAAACCCAAATGACCGCGCATATTCCCTTTGCCCTGCGCGAAGCGGGACGACGCATGAGTTCGCTGGGCCAGGGTGGCCAGCCCCAGGACGTCGCCGAGGCTGTGGCCTGGCTCGGCCAGCCGGGTTCGGGCGCGCTCAGCGGCCAGGCACTGCGGGTGTGTGGCCAAAGTATTCTGGGAGCATAAGCCATGACCGTGAAATGGCTCGACCTCAGCGGCCCACCGCACTTGCCCGCGCTGTACGCCCATGCCGCGGCCCGGCGCAAGATCACCTCCAGCCCCTTGCCGGAGCAAGGTCTGCGCTGCTGGGTCGAGGTGGAGCCCAAGGCCCTGGCGGCGTTTCGCGATGTTTGCGACCTGGTGCCAAGCCCATTGCTGCCGCCCACTTATCCACACATCCTGGCCTTCGGTCTGCAAATGCAGTTGCTGACTGCCAAGGACTTCCCCTTCCCGCTGCTGGGGCTGATTCATCTGACCAATCGGATCCGTCTGCTGCGCCCGATGGGCAGCGTGACGCAGCTGCGCATCGGGGTATATGTACACAACCTGCAAAAACACCCCAAGGGCGCGACCTTCGAGGTGGTCACCCAGGTTGACGATCTGCTGGGGCCAATATGGGAGGCCGAAAGCACCCTGCTGTGCAAAGGCGTGGAACTGCCGGGCGACCTGCCCCAAATCAACGATCCTGCGCCGGTGGCCCTGAGCGAACTGACCCGCTGGTATGCCCCCGCCGATATTGGCCGGCGTTATGCCAAAGTCTCGGGCGACTACAACCCCATCCACCTCAGTGCCGCCAGCGCCAAGCTGTTTGGCCTGCCCAGTGCAATTGCCCACGGCCTGTGGATAAAAGCCCGAACGCTGGCGGCACTCAATTCGCACCTGCCGGCGGCCAATGTTGAGGTTTTTGTTGCCTTCAAAAAACCGGTGCGCTTGCCCGGCGAAGTGATTTTGCTCAGCAGTGAGGCGGGTTCCAGTGGCGACTTCCAGCTCAATGGCCATGACGGCCTGGTGCACTTGATCGGCAACTGGCGACCGGTTAGCTGACCACCCCCCTGTGGGAACGGGCTTGCTCGCGATGGCATCCGCGCGTTTTACCTGTTAAACCGCGGCGCCTGCATCGCGAGCAAGCCCGTTCCCACAGAGGATGGCATGCGAGCCGAAAATCCCGCCGGGCTGCCCGTGCCTTTCACTTGCACCAATCCCCGTTCGGTCGCAAGCTTTGCGCCTTCTGGAGAGCACACCCGCAATGAACCTCGACGAAATAACCCGACGCATGCATCGCATCCGCGATAACAACGACTGGAAGCAGTTCCACAGCCCGAAAAACCTGGCCATGGCCGCCAGTGTCGAAATGGCCGAGCTGGTGGAGATCTTTCAGTGGCTGAGCGAAGACCAGTCACGCCAGCTCCCTGCCAACAAGCTCACCCACGCCGGCCAGGAAGTGGGCGATATCGTGCTGTACCTGGTATTGCTTTGTGCCGAACTGGGCCTGGACATGAATGAAGTGGTACGTAATAAACTGGCCGACAATGAAAGGCGTTTCAACAAATGAGTGACCGTCACTTCGATCAACTGGCCACCCGCTTCGCCGAGAAAATCTACGGTGGCGCCAAGGGTGCGATTCGTCTGGCCGTGCTCCAGGCCGACCTGCAGGAAACCCTGCCCAAACGCCCGTTGCGGGTGCTGGATATCGGCGCAGGGCTGGGCCATATGTCCTTGTGGCTGGCCCAGCAAGGTCACGATGTGACCCTGGCCGAACCGGCCGCGCCGATGCTGGAAGGCGCCCGCCAGCGGTTTGCCGAAGCTGGCCAGACTGGCACCTTTATTCAAGCTCCGTGGCAGGAGCTGCTGGGCCAACTGACCGAGCCCTACGATCTGGTGTTGTGCCACGCCGTGCTGGAGTGGCTGGCCGAGCCCCACGCGATCCTGCCGGTGCTGCATCAATTGACCGCCAAGGATGGCTGGTTGTCGCTGGCGTTTTACAACCGCGACGCGCTGATCTATCGCAACTTGCTCAAGGGGCACTTTCGCAAGATGCGCAAGAACGACATGGCCGGCGAAAAACAGAGCCTCACCCCGCAGCAGCCACTCGACCCACGGGAGCTGGCCATAGCACTCGAAGGGCTGTGGCAGGTCGAAACCCAAAGCGGCGTGCGGGTGTTTCACGATTACATGCCAGTGGAGTTCCAGGCCCGCGCCGAGCTTGAAGCCCTGGTTGAAATGGAGCTGGCCCACCGTCGCCACCCTGCGTTTGCCGGGCTGGGACGTTATCTTCATTGGGTGTGTCGCCCGGTTTAAATCGCCCTGCGGGGGAGAGCATGATGTATCGCCGCGTTGCCTTGATCGTTTTGAGCCTGGGGCTGGGCGCTTGCCAAAGCCCCAACCCGTACACCGCCACCTCAATGCCCATGCCTCCGGCTCCGGCACAGGCAGCCAATACCCTGGACTTGAGTGCCTACCCGGCCCCGCCACGGGATTACGGGCGCTACCAGAGCTGGGCCTGGCTCAATGGTCGGCTGCCGGTTGGCACGGCATGGGCCGACTCGGCGCAAATCGCCGAAGCGGTTAACAATGCCCTGGACCAGCGCGGCTTGCGCCCGGCACAACCCAACCGTCCGGCGGATCTTTGGGTCAGTGCTGATTTGCACACCGAAAAACGCTTGCGCCAGGTACAGGACGACTATGGTTACGGGGCCGGCTACGGCAGCGGTTACGGCCGCTACGGCAGCCAATACGGCATGTACAACTCTGTCCCCGTCATACGTACTTATGAGGTTGAGGTCATGGTGGTTCGACTCAACCTGTATGACGGTAAAACCGGCCAGCCGGTGTGGAGTTCCAGTGCAGAAACCAGCAGTAAAGGCAGCCTGAGCGAACGCAGTGACGCCCTGCGCGAATCACTGAACAAGGCAGTACAGGCTTACCCTCCCCATTGAGTCTCAATAGTGAAGTGGAGAAATCATCATGCTTCGTCGCATTGCATTACTGGGCCTGGCCCTGCTGCTCAGTGCCTGCGAAACCATGCAGGTCAGCCATGATTACAACCCTGCTGTCGATTTCGCCCAGTTCCGTACCTGGGCCTGGAAAGACCCTGCCGTGCAATACCACCCCAACAACCCGATGCTTAGAAGCGACCTGACCGAGCAACGCATTGTCCAGGCCGTCAGCAGCCAGCTGGACCAGCGCGGCCTGCGCCCGGTAGCGGCAGGCAGCAAGCCGGACTTGCTGGTGCAAACCTGGCTGATCGTGGCCAACCGCCAGGAGCAAGTGGTGACCAACTACGGCTACGGTGGCCCTTGGGGTGGGCCGTGGGGGGGTTACTGGGGCGGCCCGTGGGAAGGTTACTGGGGCGCACCGATGTATAACGAAACCCGCAACGTGGTCTACCAGGTTGGTACGCTGCAGATCGATCTGATCGATGCCAAAGACGGCAAGCTGGTGTGGCGAGGCAGTGCAGAGAAAGTCGTCGACAGCAGCCCGACCCCGGCTGAACGCAGCGCTGCAATCCAGCAAGCAGTCACCAAGATCCTGAGTACGTATCCGCCTAAGTAAGTTACGCAGCATTAACTTGCTCACGATGTATATAAGTAAGTTGGTATTAATACTTTCGTGAGCAAGTTGGTTTTTACACTGTTTTTATGACCACTTGTCGTTGTCTTTTGATTAACCGCTCACATCGCGCTTATAAAACTGGCAACTGGCCAGCGCACCGATCACTTCTTGTCTACACTCGCTGAAACTTTGGAGAGTTAGCGCTGGGCACTGTTCCAGCATCAGGAGTGCTCGATGTCTCCCCAACTACGCGGTATGGGTTTTTATGGTCCCCGGCAGCAGCATGGCGCAATCGGCCTCATGGCTGCCGTGACGCTGGGCATGGTGCTGCTGTTTATGCTGCTGGTGGTCGACAGCGGGCGCCTGTACCTGGAGCAGCGCAAGTTGCAGCGCGTGGCGGATATGGCGGTGCTGGAGGCGGTGAGTCGGGGCGGTAACTGTGCTGGCGCCAGTACTGCTGCCGGTTTCGCCAACCAGAGTGCCACTCGCAACAGCTTCACCCCCGGCAGCGTGCAAAAAGTAAACACCACTTGCGGCACCCTGAGCACCAACAGTAGCCAGTTGCGGGTATTCACTGCCGACGCAACCAAATCCGATGCCATTCGCGTAATCGCCACCACCACTGTACCGACCAGCGTGGCCGGGGGCTTGTGGAGTATGTTTTCCAAAAACGGGTTTAATCTGAATACCAATTTGACGGCGAGTGCGGTGGGGAGCAATGGTGGGGCGCCGTTGGCGCAGTTGACTATTCGAAATACAACACTCACCGTCGATAGCAGTAAGTCGAAAATACTGAGTTCACTTTTTGGTGGTCTGCTTGGTGGAAACGTGTCTATTGATGCAGCAGGTTGGAACGGCCTGATAAACACCAAGGTAAATTTGCTTTCTTACATGAACCAATTGAAAACCGATTTAAATCTTAGCACAGGAGGGTACGACGAGGTTCTAAAGTCCAACATTGAAGTCGGAAAATTAATACAATCCACCATCAACTTACTCGACCCAAACAACACGTTAAGCACGACTACAACGATAGCAAGTCTTAGAGCATTAAAATTAGCTGCTGGCACAACAACCGTGGTCCTTGGCAAAATTTTGAACATCCAAAGCGGCACATCAAATTCCGCACTAAACATCGATATGAATCTATTCGACCTCATTAGCGGATATGTACAACTCGCTAACAAAACCAATGGATTGACAGCAGCGTTCCCTATCGACTTAGGCATTACAAAAATCACTGCCCGCATCCAGGTTCTTGAGCCTCCGCAGCTTTCAGCTATAGGTAACCCCGCATTGGCCGTTTTGGAGACAAAAACCGGCCCCCATAGTATTTATGTTAAAACAGCACAAATACGCACGGTGGTTTCTGTAGAACTTCCTGCTTTATCAACTGTACAGAAAATACTAGATGCAGTATCTAGCTTAAGCTCTGCCCTTGTAGGCACGCTAAGAAACCTTCTGAATTTGAATATAGTGGGCACACTGGAGTCCCTTAGCTGCGCACTGGGTGCCAAGTGCACATCTCCTTCACTCCAACTACTCAGCAACACTATCGATATTTATATTGATGCTCCTAGCGCCGAGAGCTATGTAAGTGCTTATAGCTGCGCCAGCGAAACTACCAAAACCTTAACTGCAACTACCAACACATCTCTAATAAACATAAAACTCGGCATCATAGACAAAACGCAAGCATTCCCTGGCAGCACAACTAACCCCCAACCATTGACTGTCGTTCCACTTCCGGTGATTGACATTGGGACCATTTCCTGCGGAACGCCTTTGCTTCCTCTTTTTTCGCCAAGAACCTGCGACCCTAGGATACCGTCAATAGGCGGGGGCGTTGGAATTAGCCTCGACACCAGTGTCGGAGCAAACTTGAAACAACCTTACACTTATGGCCCTGCAAACTTATTACCGGTAGGACAAACCCCGCTACCTCATACTTACAGCACTAACGGAATAGTTACGAGCTTAGGCAACACACTAAATGGAATAAAAGTACACATCTACCAGCCAATACAAAACAATATCCTTGGTGTGCTAATGGCAAGCTTAGACAGTCTTCTTACAACCCTTACCCCAATACTGATTAGTACTATAAACACCGTACTGGGTCCTGTACTCGACAGAATAATTGACACTCTGCTATTGAGTTTAGGTATCGACTTAAATCAAGTTGAAGTGGGCGCCAACCTCTCCTGCAACCAGGGTGGCCGCGCCCAGCTGGTGCTTTGACCTAAAGGGAGTGCAATACCTTGTGGGAGCGGGCTTGCTCGCGATTCAGGCACCTCGGTACATCTGATATACCGAGGTGATGCAATCGCGAGCAAGCCCGCTCCCACATGAAGGGTGGAACGCTGAATTCAGGCTGCTACCACCGGCAACTCCACACAAAACCGCGCGCCATGCTCGGTATTGCTTACACTCAGCCGCCCGCCCATATTGTCGATAATGCCGTAACTCACGGACAACCCCAGGCCGATGCCCAGGCCGATGGGCTTGGTGGTGAAAAACGGTTCGAAGATCCGTTCCAAAAGCCGCGGATCAATCCCACCCGCATTGTCGTCCACCCGCAGGCGCACACTCTGCGCATCGGACTCAACACTCAGGGCAATCCAGGGCACAAACTCCTGGTCGGTTTCACGCTTGCTCATCAGCGCATCACGGGCATTGACCATCAGGTTGATCAGCACTTGCTCCAACTGATCCACATGGCCGCGCACCTGCACAGCGCAAGCCTGGCCCTCACTGCGCAATTGCACACCCTTGCCCCTCAAGCCCTCACCCAGCAAGGCTACAGAGCCTTCCATGGCCTGCGCCGGGTTGAACACTTGCTGTTCGATTTCGGAACGACGGCCAAACACCCGCAAGTGGTCTACCACCCGCGCCGCACGCTGGATCTGACCGTCAATACGGGTGAGTTTGTCTTGCAAATAATCGATCTGCGCATCGCCATTACCCAGGCGTTTGAGCACGTTGACCACGGCCATGCGCATCACGTTCAGCGGCTGGTTGATTTCGTGCGCCAGCCCCGTGGCCATTTCGCCCAGGGTGGCCATTTTCGCGCTGTGGGTCAGTTGCTGTTGCGAGCGACGCACTTCGGTGTTGTCGCGGCCCACGGCCTGCACTTCAAGCAAGTTACCCTGCTCGTCGAAAATGCCCCGGTCCGACCACACCCACCAGGCATATTCACGCCCCGGCAGTTGCAGGCTGATTTCCGCCGTGCTGACCGGTGCCTGCGGAGTCAAGCCGGCAATACGCTGCACAAAGGCCTCGCGCTGCTCAGTGGATAGCCAACTGCTCAGGTTGATGCCCGGCAGTTGCGCAGTGGTGCATTCCAGGTAGCTGGCCAGCGGCTGATTGCCGAAGGTCAGGGTCAGATCGGGCAGGTAACGGCAGATCATCGCCGGTGAGTCCTCAACCAGTATCCGATAACGCTCCTCGCTGTTTTTGACCCGCTCGGCCGCTTCGGTGGCTTCGGTGATATCCAGCCACAAGCCGACCACTTCTACCGGCAAACCAAGGTCGTTACGCAACAGCTTGGCCTCATCCAGCAACCAATGATAATCGCCGCGCCGATCGCGCAGGCGATAACGGTTGCGGGCGCTGCCTTCGCGCAGCAACTGCCGGGTACGGCCAAAAAACTGTTCGAGGTCATCGGGATGGACCCACTCGATCAAGGTTTCACTGGTACATTCCTCCAGCGTCCAGCCCAGTAAAGGCTTGAGGCTGTCACTGAAAAATGCCGGTACCAGCGCGCCTTCAACATAACGCTGTACATAAATCACCGCCGGGGAACTGGCGATCAGGTTGTCCAGCCGCGCATGGGCGGCGGCGACTTGTTGCTGCTGGTTTTTGATATCGCTGACATCCAGCATAAAACCTACGATGCGCCGCCGGGTGCCGCTGCCCAGCACCTGGCCCTGAATCCGGTACCAGCGGGCAGGCTCTGTGGCCTGTGGCTCATGTACCCGGGCAAACAGTAATAATTCTTTGCCATGTTCCAGCAGTTCATTGAAGCGACCGCTAAGTTCATCCCGGTCAGCCGGGTGAAACAACGCCAGCCATGCCTGGCGGGTCATGGCCTGCGGCTCGGCCACAGCGTCCAGGCTGATGGCCAGTTGTGGAGCCAGTTCCAGCAGTTCGCTGGTACTCGACCATTCCCACCAGCCGGTGCCCAGCAGGCCTTGCAGGGCTTCCATGCGCTCGCTTTGCTGCAGGTGCTGCTGCTCACGTAAACGGTCCAGCAGTGGTGCGGCCAGGGCAGCGCACACCTGCATCCAGTCGCTTTCACTCATTTGCGGGCCGTGCAGGGACGCCGGGTAAAACCCCAGCATCAACCAGGCACACAAGCCTTGCTGGTCGCTGTAAGGCACCAGCACACCATCGGCATTGCCAAACAAATCGTTTAATCGCGGGTTACCGTCGCGCTCGACACGCTGGGGTGACGTTCCGCCAAGCGGGTCGAGCAGGCTGCCAAGGTTTTGTTCGGGCAGCCACAGTTGCGGCGCATCAAAGGCGTGATACGTGCTGTGCATATACCAGGAAGCCTGCGGGTCTTCGCGCAACGCCAGCGCCATGCACGGCACACGCCCATGCTGGGCGACGCTGCGCAGTGCTTCGTGCATCACCTCGGACAGACGCGACGCGCTGCACTGGCGCAACTGCCCGGCCAGCCCCAGGATCAGTTGCGTGCAGCGCTCGCGGCTGCGGGCCTGCTCACTGCCAAGGCGCAGGTCGCTGATATCCAGCAACTGCAAAAGCCAGCTGCCCCCCTGGGGTTGCACCCAGCCCCGGGTATGCACCACACGCAGCCCCGCACACTGGAAGTCGAGATCAAGACTGTGACCAACCCAGTCTGCCGGTACGCCTTCAAGCGCCAGCGTGCTCCCCGGCACCAGATAGCTCAGGAGCAGGCGCGGTGAACCATCGTCGCTGCCCCGCGCCAGGCCGTAGCGCTGCAGGCCGTGGATTTCAATGACGTGCCCCAGCGGATCAAGCATCAGCTGGATACCCGCATGGGTGCGTGATTGCGGATCGGTGGATTCAGGCAAGCGCTCGTCGGTCCGTCCCAACAAGCGCCCGAACAGCCCTTCGCTAGGGGACAAGTTGAGCACTCGATTCGGCTTTCAAATTTGTTGGCAGGCTAGGCACTGTGATCGTTCCCAATTTGAGCACCGGCATGATGGTGGTCAACGCCGTAGCAGGCAGGGTCACACTGGCAGTCAGCACTTTGGTTGTCGGGTTATAGATCGCGGCCGGAACCAGACTGTCTTTAACCGCCTTAGGCACCCAGGTCAGTTTCTCGTTCAGCACGCTCTTGGCCAAGTCTTCCACCAGCCCGCCATAGTTGGCCGCCGTCGGATCCACCGCCATGCTGCGCCGCACCGCCTCGGCCGTCGCATTGTTGAATGACTGCACCAACAGCAGGGGCAAGCTGTAGCTGAGCACGCCATAAAGCACCGCAAAAAAAATCACAAACACCAGCGCGAACTCAATCGCCGCCGCGCCCTGCTGCTTTTTGCCAAGTCTTGTTTTCATGACTGCGTCTACCCTGACTGTCGACAGTAATATCATCATAGAATCATTGGTAAAAAACGGAGGCTCTTTACGTGATCCAGTTAGCTGTTGTGTTGCTGTGGTTTGTGGCCTGTTCCATTCAAGACCTGCTCCAACGCCATATTTCCAACTTCCTGACGTTGGGTGGCGCAGCGCTGGCGCTGCTGTATCTGCTGTGGACCGGTCACACCTGGCTGGGAGCAAGCGCAACCGAAGGAGGCTGGGCGCTGCTGATCGCGCTGGTACTGACACTGCCCGGTTATGCCTTGAACAAGCTGGGTGCCGGAGACGTAAAGCTGTTGATCGCCCTGGCGCTGACAACCGATCGTCCGACAATTCTTGGCACCGTTATCGGTGCTGGCATCTGTAGTGGCATCTGGTGGTTTTGTGCGTCAAAAATACTGCCGTCAATAAATCAACAAGTTAAGACGCTCTCGCTTGCAAAAGGCGCCACAGTGTCAAAAAAGCTTCCCTTTGCACCCTTCCTGTTCGGTGGTTTTACCCTGACAATGGCTCTGCTTCACTAGTCATTACGAGGGATTAATACCTTGTACATAGTCGTAAAGTAGGTCTACGTTTAATTCAATCACCGCAAGTATGTGGACCAAGATGTCCCTGATTGGTTTACCAGGAAGGAGAACCACGTGAACACGCCCAACCCCCTAATAAAAGTGCTCGTAGTCGACGATCAGTCGTTGATTGTCGAAGAACTGTGCGAGTTTCTGGAAAGCAGCGGTTACCGTTGCGTGCCTTGCAATACAACCCGTGAAGCCATTGATGCGTTTGTGGCCGACCCGCAAATCGGCCTGGTGCTCTGCGACCTTCACATGCCCGACATGAACGGCATCGAACTGACCCAGCAGTTGCAAAAACTGGCCGGCAAACACCGCGCCTTTGAAAGCATCCTGTTGACCGGTCGCGCCGATAAACAGGATGTGATCAAGGCCCTGCGTATCGGCATCGCCGACTACTATCAAAAGCCGGTCGACCTCAATGAGCTGCTCGAGGGCATCCAGCGCCAGGAAGCTATTTTGCGTGAACGCCACAAGAGCGATCAGCTGGGCCACCTGAACCAGAAATTGCAATTCCTGGCCGAATCCATCGATGACCTGTATCAGGACATGGAGTCCGCCCGGCGCCCTCCGCAAGCTGCCACTCACCCCTTGAACAGCCAGGAACCAGGTGAAGGCCCCTGGCAACAGATCCCGACGATCTTCAAACAGCTGTCACCACGCCAGCTGGACGTCGCCAAGCTGGTCAGCAAGGGCCAGACCAACTACCAGATCGCCTGTGACCTGGGCATCACCGAAAACACGGTCAAGCTCTATGTGTCGCAAGTGCTGCGCCTGACCCATATGAACAACCGCACCCAACTGGCCCTGGCCCTGTCGCCAAACGCCGGCGCCCATCGGCAAACTGCGCACTAGCTACCTGATCACTTCACTGTAGCGGTGCGAGTTGCCCGCGATACAACTGGCGCGGCGGGTGAGTGATGCCGCACCGCTGCCATCGCGGGCAAGCCCGCTCCCACAGGTTTTGCGCCGCCTACTGCCTGTGGGGGCCCGCTATTGCAGGAAAGAACTTATTCCTGGCTGGCCTTGCCACCCTCTTTCTGCCCGTAGTACTCGGGGATTTCATGTTTATAACTGTCCAGCCAGCGCTGCAGGCTGAGCTCACGCTCCGCCGGCGTAGCCGTTTGGTGGATGGGCGACTGGACGCTGCCGCTCACTTGCAATTGCAGCCAGTTCTCGGTTTGCTGCTGGGTTCTGGGGGTGGGGCCAGGCTCGATAGCCAGCGCACCCAGCGGCATCAGGGCCAGCAGCACCCCCACACGAATAGATAAAGTCATGGCAAACCTCCAACGCGTTATTTGACGACAGCCACCTGGTTGCTGGCGGTCCTGGCTTGAGCTTTCAAAGCTTGTGCCCGGTACTGGGCATCACTTACCTGTTCGGGGGTCAGGCCCGCGCGGGTTACCAGTTCTGCGGCCTGCTTCCACTGGTCCTGATAAATCAGCAAGGTCACCAGGTTCAATGCCGCCGGAGATTCATCCTGCTTGAGCTCCAGAGCGGTCAAAAACTCGAACCGCGCTTCATCAACCCGCCGTTGATTGAGATAAACCACACCCAGGTCATTGCGGATCTTGGCATCGGTCGGCGCCATTTGTGCCGCACGCTCCAGATGGGTGATCGCCAGGGCGTTGTCACCGTGCCCGGCTGCCAGTTGGCCCAGGCCATGCTCCCCTTCGGCTGCCAGGCACGACCCCAGCAACCCTTGATACAGCGGCCCGGCCTCATCGCGGCCCAACTGGCGATAAATCCGTGCCTTGCGCAGTTGTACCTGCGCCGAACCCTGTGGCAGGTTTTGCAGGTTGGCCAGGCTGGCGTGCAGCTTGCCTTCCTTGGCCATGTCATCGGCCAGGTTCAGTGACAGCTCCTGGTCTCCACTCAACTTGGTGCAACTGCCGCCCATGGCCATCCACGGCGGATTACTCTGACCTCCTGTGGCACAGCCGCCCAGCATCAGCAGCCCGCACACGACGATGACAGCTTTCATGTTCATACCCCTGGTCAAGAGAGAAAGGCTCGCGAGATAGCGACAAAACTCGGCCCGGCCAAGACGATCATCAAAGCGGGGAACAGAAACACCATCATCACTACCGACATTTTGGCGGACATCTTGGAGATATATTCCTCCATGCGGGTCAAACGACGGTCATCCAGCAGCTCCTTGAGTGCCTGCAATGACTTCATCGCGCCACCACCCTGCTGAATCAATTGCTGCAGAATCACGCAGGTGTCATTGAACTCGTCTACATCCAGCAGACTCGCGGTTTTGCTCAGTTCCTGATTCAACTCCAGCCCCGAGTCGACCCGGGCCAGAATCACCCGCAACTCACCGGTCAGTACCGGCAGCAGGTGCCGCGCTTCCTGGCTCAACACCCGCAGCGCCTGTTCGACTGCCATGCCCGACTCAAACAGAATGCGCAGCAACGGAATAAAGGTTGAAACTTCGATCGCCACTTCCTGCTGGCGCCTTTTTGCAGCATAGGCCAACAATCGCTTGGGGATCAGATAGCCCAAAGCCAGGGAGAACAGCATCACCACCAGCAGATTGCCCGAACGCGGAAAAAACAGCTCATAGCCCAAGAACACCAGCCCGGCAAAAGCTATCGGGGTGCCAACCTGAAAAGCGGCAAACAGCGAGCGCTGACTGGCGGTGCGCCAGCCGATGCGGTTGAGCAGGGTCTGGGTTTCGCTGTCCATCGACACCGAACGCTGGCCAAACTTGCTGTTGCCCACCGCCCGCATCCACAGGCTGAGCTTGCCGGGGCCGGTCTTGTCACCATCCAGGCGCTGCATGACCCGTTGCTGGCTCATGCGATCCTGAACCACGTTATTGATCAACAGCGCCATGGCGCCCAGCAGCAACACCACACAAATCAAAAAGGCCATGTCATACGCTCCGTACCATGCGCCACAGCGCCACACTGCCGATTATCTGCATGGCCATTGCGGTCAGGAGCATCTGCTGCCCTCCGCCGTCCTGCCACATCTTGAGCATGTAGCTGGGGTTGGTCACCATAAAGAAACCCACCACAAACACCGGCAACGAGCCCAATACCAGCGCCGTCATCCGGGTTTCACCGGTCATGGCGCGCAACTTGCGCGCCCCCTGCTCACGCTCGCGAATCAGCACGATCAGGTTCTCCAGCAACTCACTGGCGTTACCACCGTAGCGATGGTTGACCTTAAGCCCCAGGGCAAACATGCGAAATTCATCACGTTCATAAAGCTCGGCAAAGTCGTTCACTGCCTCGGGCAGGCTCACCCCCATCTGCACGTTGCGCGATACCCGGCTGATACTGCTTTTGAGCGGGTCGCTGGATGCCTCGATCGCGGTCAACACCGCATCGGCCAAGGTGCGTCCGGCCTTGAGGCTGCGCACGCAGTGATCGAGCAGCAATGGCAGTTGCTCAACCATGCGCCGAACCCGGCGGTGGTAACGCCAGCTGACAAAGAGTTTGAGCAGCACCGGCGGCAACACCAGCAACGCGAGCAAGAACACCCAGCCACCGATCAGGCCCGCCACAATCACCGCAGCGGCCCATAGCGACAGCCACAAACCCAGACGCTCTGAAGGGCGCCCCAGGCCTGCCTGCAAAAAAGCCCGGTCCAGCCAGGCCACGCCCTGGGCTTTCTCCAGCAACTGCGGCTGGCCTTCACCCAGACGCTCCAGCACACGGCCCGTGGTCGGGTCGGTCAGGGCGCGATACACCAGATTCAGCGATAGCGCGAACATCAGGAAACTGATGGTAAAAAGCAGTAAGGCCGGGTTCATATGCAGTGCCTCAGCCGTGGGCGTTCAGGACGGGGTCACGACGCAACTTGTCGCTTGCCGGGTTCAAGGCCTCGCGCATAAAACCAAAGCCGGTGCGCTTGTCGAGACGGAACAGGGTGTTGGTCACATACACATCGTCACGCACCCCCACCACCTCCAGCACTTCACTGACGCAACGGCGGCCATCGGGCATGCGCGTCAGCTGGATAATCACGTCCAGTGCGGCGCAGATCATCTGGCGCAAGGTTTTCTCCGCCACCGTACGCCCGGTCAAACCCACCAGGGTTTCCAGTCGCAGCAGGGCATCCTGTGCGGTGTTGGCGTGGACGGTGCTCATGGAACCATCGTGACCGGTGTTCATCGCGGTCAATACATCGAGCACTTCCACACCGAGGATCTCGCCGAGAATGATGCGGTCCGGACGCATCCGCAGGGCGTTGCGGATCAGGTCGCTGGATTTCACCTCACCATGCCCTTCGGCATTGGGCGGGCGGGTTTCAAGGCGCACCACATGAGGGTGGCCCAACTGCAATTCAGCCACGTCCTCGATGGTGACCAGGCGCTCATGGGGGTTGATCAACTGGCTGAGGATGTTGAGCAGCGTGGTTTTACCGGTACCGGTACCGCCGCTGATCAGGATGTTGCAGCGCTTGCCCACCGCCTCCTGGAAGAATTCAAAGATTGCCTGGTCGATGGTCTGCATGGCCACCAGGTCGCTGCTTTGCAGCATGTCCTTGCGAAATTTCCGGATCGACAGGCACGGGCCATCCAGGGCAATGGGCGGAATGATGGCGTTGACCCGGCTGCCATCGGGCAGGCGCGCATCGACCATCGGCGAGGACTCATCCAGACGCCGCCCCAGGGGCGCCAGAATGCGCTGCATCACCCGTTCCACATGATGGTCATCGATAAAGCGCAGATCGCTCTGGCTAAGTCGACCCTCGCGTTCGACAAACACCCGATGGGGGCCGTTGACCAGAATTTCAGTCACGGCCGGGTCGCGCAGCAGCACTTCGAGGGGGCCGAATCCGGTCAGTTCGTCGACGATCTCCTCGGCCAGACGCTCCATCTCATAACGGGAAATAGCCAGATGCAGGCGCGACACATACTCGGCTACCCGCTCGGTAACAAACTGGGCCAAAGACACCCGGGAACCTTCCAGCAGGTTTTTTCCGGTCTCTTCAATGGCATCGATGATATAGCGGTGCAGCACCAGTTTCAGGCCGTCATGGTCCGCACGACCATCCTTGTACAGGCCTGAGCCAAACAGCTGTTCATTGCTCATTTGGCCCCCCACAGGCGGTTCAGGTTCAGCCAGGTACCCGATTTGGAAGTCGCTTGCTCAGGCACCTGTGAACGCAAGACCAACCGTTCACCGAGTTTTTTCAAAGCCTGGCTCAGGGCTTCGCGCGGGGCCAGGTCAAACAGGGTGGTGGCCTGATTCTTGGCATTGATGCGCAGCTCCGGGCTGGGTGGGAGTGTTGTCAGCACCGGCAGGCCAAAGCTTTTACCCAGGGCATCGGCATTGGGAGCAACGCCACTCATATAGCGGTCGATCAACAAGCCCGTATGCTCGAACTTCATGCCCTTGGCCCGCCAGCGGCTGAGTACGTCGAGATTGCGGCGGCAATCGAGCACGCTTTGGTCGGTGTACCACAGCAGGCTGTCGCAATGGGTGGCAAAGGTACGCAGCGCTTCACTGTCAGGCTGACCGGTGAGGTTGACCACAATATGCTGGAAGTGCTGACGCAAGGCACTGAGCAACATATACAGTTCGGCGGCACTGGTTTGCTCCAGCGGTTCGTCACTGTCACTGTGGGCCAACACCCGCAAGCCACTGGCAGTCTTGGTAAAGGCACTGTCAATCAAGGTGCTGTCCAGGCGCCGCAAATGACGCAGGGCATCACCGAAAAAGAACGAGCTTTCCAGGCCCAGCACGGCCAGGCCATCACCACGGGGCACGCCCAGGTCCAGAAACAGGGTTTTTTGATCGTGCTTTTGCACCACCAGCCCCAAGTGGCTGGCCAGCAATGCACCATCGGCATTGCATTGCGCACTGAACAACACGCTCAGACCACCCAACTGGGCATTCGGTGCTACAGGTGGCAGGCGCTTGCTCAGGCGCCGTACCAGCCCCGCCACTTCACTGGAGCGCGAACCGTAGGCCACAAAGTCCCTCGCCCCGGCGCGCATGGCATTGAGTACCAGTTGGTTATCCATACCGTCGCCCAGGGCAACGATGGCCAACATGGGCTTGGCTTCCAGAGCACCTTCAATCAGCGCGCACTGGCTGACTACCTTGTCCCGATCCAGGCCCACAAATATCAGGCCGGCAAACGTCACATCAACCAGGGCCAGCAGTTCATCCAGGCTACTTGTGCCTGCACCCACCACTTGACCCAACGGCGCTAATGCTCCCTGCAGCCACTCAAGATCGGTGTTGTTGCGCGTCAGCGCGAGAAATGTCTGGCTTAGGCTTTGGCTCATTGAGATAACCCGCTACGGCTATTGAATTTGCCGTTCTCCAGGAAATACAGGCGATACCAGTTAGGGTCGTAATTGCGCAATTGCTCCCCGGGCATCGTCGGCAGTGCCGCATTGGCAGCCAGTGGCTGAACCAGATGCGGGGTGACGATCATCAGCAGTTCTTTCTCTTCACGACTGATATTGGAGTCGCGGAAAAAAGCGCCAAGAATCGGAATGTCGCCCAGCCCCGGGAATTTGTTGACCTGGGAGCTGTTGCGCGAACTGATCAAGCCACTGATCACAAAGCTTTCGCCGTCGGCCAGTGAGATGCTGGTATCGGTGCGTCGAACCGTCAGGCCCGGTACCAGGGTGCCGGCGATATTCACCGCATTGGTGTAGTCCAGCTCACTGACTTCGGGGGCCACCTTGAGCATGATGCGATCACGCCCCACCACGGTCGGGGTCAGCGTGAGGCGGATACCGAACTCCTTGTACTCGATCGACACGTTATCGCTGCCGCTGCTGGGCACCGGGATTGGCACTTCACCACCGGCCAGAAAGGTTGCACTCTGCCCGCTCATGGCCACGAGGCTGGGACGCGCCAGGGTGTAGGCAAAGCCGCTGCCTTCCAGGGCATTGATCATGGCCCTGACCTTGCCGCCGCCAAAGCCGATGTTGAAATACTTGGCGTTGGCCACCGGACCACCGGTGATGATCCCTTCAGCGGTGCTGAGGAATGAGCCCGGCGAGCCGAACAGGAAGTTGCTGCCCATACCGAAGATCGAGGTACTGGCTTCCTGCAGTTTGGTGCGGCTGACTTCGACAAAGCGGATATCAGTTTGCACCTGCACCGGCAAGGTCGGGTCTTCGGAGGGCGGCAACGTCGTACCGGTCAGCCCCGAGGCGGCCTTGCCCTTGACGAAAAGCATGGTTTGGTGCGGCTCTTTCGAGCAGGCACTCCAGACCATCAGGCTGGTGGTGCCCGAGGCAATACCAGTGAGCAAAAAAGCGTTTGGCCCATTGGAGCGAATATCGGCAATGGTGGGGTCGCCCACGGCAATGCGCGAGATATTCACCGGAAAGCCCATGGCCTTCTGGGCCCCCTGGGCCACTTCCAATACCGAAGGCAATGCGTTGAATGCCGCGCAGTTTTCGCCTGCGGCCAAGGCCATCTCCAGGGGCAAGCTGCTCAGCAGCAGCGTCCAGAAAGCGCGTTTATAAAGTGGAGGGCAACGGTGGCTCATGTTGGTTTTCCTTTCAGATAAGGATTTTTATTGGGCCTACTGCTGAGCCGTTTGATTGCCGCGGATCACTTCAATACCGCGTACCCGAGGGGCGACAGCGGGATTGCTGCTGACTGGCACTCTTGCCGGACTGGCCATGGCTAACTGGTTAAATTGATAAAGACTGCGCTTGGCATTATCAAGATTAGTCGCAGATTCCTGCTCGCCCGCCCAATATTTGCTCAAACGTTGCTCGTCGGCACTGCGCACGGCCAGGCGCAGGGTGCCTGCCTGGGTCGCCAGCATCAGTTGATTGAGAAGCTGCTCGGGAACCGCCAGGACTGCGGATCGCGCATTGATGCGGCTTTGTTCTTGCTTGAGCGCTTCCTCGGCATTTTTCGGCTGGCTGGCCAACTTGCCATCGCTGGTCAAGCCCAGTTCACCCCCCACGCTCAGCACCCGCACTGCCGGCAATACCACCTGGGCCGACTGCTGAGGGTTGCCACTGTCCTGACGCAAAAACAACAGGATATCGACGTAATCACCGGGGCTAAGCTGCCCACCCGCAGCGGACACCTCGTCAATCATGACCCCCAGTGCGCGCTCATCCGGGCGAATCATGCGAGCCAGCGGCCCGCCCACGTCAAAGCTTTGATCACTGAGCCAGGTGCCTGCACTCAGGCTGCGCCACGGGGTGCGGCCCACCGCCTGATCGATGGAAGTCAGGCTGCCAGCGGGGGCGGTACGGAGTTTTTCCAGGGTCAGGTCATCGGCCGTCAAGGCCACATTCGGGGGGACATCGCGAACCAGTACCACCACCGCCTGGCGGGTTTTGTCTTCAACGGCCGCTACACCTTGTTCTACAGACTGAGCCACCGGAACTTCGGCGACCGGCTGCTGTCGACTCAATACCAGCCCCCAGTAACCGGCGGCAATTGCCCCGACAAACAAAATGGCGGCCAATATCAGACTGCGTCGATTGTTCATGCACAAACTCCCTTTATCACTGCGCACTGCAGACTAAAAAACCCATTCACAATCAGGCAGCTACGAACCTTTAATGCGTTTGAAACCAATCGCTATTTAAAAATAGCTCAGGTAAAGCAAAATGCCATTAGCGAACTAAAAAATCTCTAATCAATTGTGAATAGTTTGATTTGACACGCATTTTTTAAATAGTTATTTGGATTAATACTTTGTGATTAGTCCAATGATACAGTTGTGGGAAAGTCATTTATTGCCAATGCTGTGACTGCAGGTGGGAATCACCCTGCACCCAAGTTACGCAGTGCCCGCCCCGGCGCACTAAGGAGAAGTCAGATGATATTAAATACTGTTCTGAAAGTGTATGTACCTGCCCAGGTATTTGTAGCGCGCCAAGCCAAGTTGTTTGCAAAACGGACCGAAGGCGCTTCGGGTATTGAATATGCAATTATTGCAGCGATGGTGGCGGTGGTGATTGCCGGGCTTTCAGGCGATGTACAGGATGCAGTAAAAGCTGTATTTGAAGAAATTAAAACAGGCTTGGCAGTTGCTTAAATAAATCATTAATTACAAAGAGTAATTAATATGCCTCTCTCCCCATCACGCCAACAGCTTCTCCTGGTGGATGACGAAGAGGACGCACTGCTGGAGTTGGCTGAGCTGCTGGAGGGCGAGGGCTTTTGTTGCTATACGGCAACTTCAGTCAAACTCGCCCTTTCGCAGTTGACCCAACATCCGGATATTGCGCTGGTCATCACCGACCTGCGCATGCCGGAAGAGAGCGGTATTGCGCTGATCAAGCGCCTGCGCGAGCACACATCGCGCCAGCATTTGCCGGTGATTGTCATTTCCGGGCACGCCGATATGGACGATGTTAGCGACCTTCTGCGCCTGCAGGTGCTGGACCTGTTTCGCAAACCCATCTACCACGTGCGCCTGCTCGACACCCTCGAAAACCTCTTTCCACAGCCCACACACTTACACCTGGCAAGAACTTGACCCCCATACTATAAAAGCCCGCCACCCTGACTTGGGGAGGCGGGCTTTTACGGTCACACACTACAACTGATAACTAAAACTCAATGTATATCGCGGCCGGCGATTAAAACTGTCCAGCGCTATATCCGACATGGGCTTGGCAACTTCCAGGGCAACGTTGTAATAGCGCTTGTCACCAAAACGCAAGCCCAGTGCTGCCGAAGACATATTCGAACCTTTTAACGGCAACTCGTTGTACCAGACTTTGGCCCTGTCCACGACGGCATAGGGTTGCAGCAACTTGACCCATTCACCCTCGCGATTGAAGCTGTAGTTAAGTTCGTATGCCGCCCCCCAGCCCTTGTCGCCGGATGCCTGATCGTCCGGGTAGCCGCGACCGAAGTTCTGCCCGCCAAATACCGCCCTTTCGCTGTCTGGCAGGGTGTCGTCACTCCAGTAAAGAGCGCCCGATATCACCCCCTGCCAATTGTCGAAGTAGCCGTTACTCTGCACGCCCGACAGACGCAAACGGAAGAAGTCCAGATCGTACTGCGTGCCGGTCAGGTTGGTCTCGCTCTTGGCACCCATGCCATCTATGCCCTGGTACAAGCCGGCACTGACGATGCGCAGTTGTTTGGCATCGGACTTGCGCCAGTCGCCCTCAAACGCCAGTGCCCGCACGTTGGTCTTGTCACTGATGGTTTGCCCGTAGCCGACGATCTCGTAGTCAGTCTTGTCATTGACCCCGTAGAAACGCGCGGCGGCGCTGAGCCATTGATCCGGAGCAGCGATCAATGGATGGCTGATACCGATCGAAAAGCGGTCATTCTCGCGATGGGGCTTGAGTTCAAAACCGTCGCTGGTGACGATACTGGTACTTGGATCACTGCGATAACTGGAACCAAACAGGTTCAACTGCGTGCCTTCCGCGTTGAGGTACTGGCTGTAATCAAGGCGGTAGTAGTGCTCCTTGTCATTGCCCGGGGGAAACAACCCGCTCAGGGTCAATTGTTCGGCCATGGCCGTTTGCGAATTGCTGCTGGCCGCCAGCAGCGCCTGGGTGCTGCTGCGATTGCCTTCGACCAGGCTCATGCTGGTGGTGAAGGGCTTGCGGCTGGCACTGATACTCAGCGTCGATGCGCCATCGGTGGTGCCGGGTGGTGGCACTTGCGCCTCCAGAGTGACGCCGGGGATGCGGCTCAACAGCGTGCTGTAGCGGTTGAACGTCTTGCGGGTCAGCGGGCGTTCGCCCTTGAGCTTATCGACCAGCTCATCCACAAACCCTTTGACCCGCCCGATATCGCCGTCAACCTTGTACTCGCTGATATAGCCTTCAACCAGCACCACACGCACCAGGCCCTGGTCGAAGTTCTGCTGAGGCAAAAACGCATAGGACAATAAATAGCCATCGTCCTGGTAACGCTTGGTGATCTTGCGTGTGGCCTCGATCAGTTCGGCCAGAGTGATTTCATGGCCCAGAAGCGGTTTGTACACCGCCCCCAGCTCTGGCAACGGATAGATCGTGCCACCTTCGATCTGCAACTTGCGAATGGTCAGGCGGGTACCCATTTCCAGTGGCCGGGGTTGTGCAGCCGCCGGCTTGGGTAGTTCCAGCGCAGGCGCCGCAGGGCGATAGGCATCCACCGGCAGGTTGGGCGTGGGCAGGGTTTGCATGCTGTCATTGCTGTTGAGAAAACGCGGAAGGGTCTCGGCACCCGCATACGGGGCCAGAGCCAACAACAAAAAGGGAACGCAATTACGCATAGGACACTCCATGTTCAACTACGGCGACATAACGAGGGGCTTTATTTTTAGAATGCTTTGCAAAGCGGCCCGAGCATCAGTCCTACAATCTGCACATGAAAAAAGACGAGAGACTCATCTGAATCTCTCGTCCCAACCAAGCGTAGGCGCTGTAGGTAAGGCCGTCGAACCGGCCAGGTGCAATATTCTTCAGTTATTTCTTGCCCAGGTTGCCCAGCCCGCCAACCACGCCCCCAAGTACCCCGCCCAGACCGCCTGTACCAGCGCCCGCGGCTCCTGCTGTTGTATCGGCAGTGTTGTTGACTGAGTCCACTTTGACACCCAGCAAGCCGCCAAGACCACCAACTACCCCACCGACGACACCGCCAACACCACCGACTGCACCTGCACCTGCACTTGCACTTGCACTTGCACTTGCACCTGTAGTGTCAGCACCAGCTCCGACACTGCCGCCAGTGCTTGCCCCCACACCCAGACCGCCCAGCAGACCACCCAGCCCTGTCCCGGTACCAGTACCGCTGCCTGTGGAGCCCGCTGCCGGATTCACGTAGCCGCCAGCCTTGTCAACCGCACCGCCTACACCGGTCAGCACACCACCCACCAGAGAAGTCACCGGGTTGTCGCCGCCGGTAGCTGTCACCTTGTCGCCGAGGCCGCTCACGGTGCCGCCTACTTTGTTCAGCAGACCGTCTACCGGTGCCCCCAGCCCTGTGGTGGTACCCACTTTGCCCGTGACGTTCTCGACCAGGGAAATCACCGGCACCAGCACCTTGTCATTTACGCCGCCGGTCAAGGCGCCCAGCTTGCCACTGCTCACATCGGTGGTCAGGGTATTGCCGATCATGGTCACCGTGGTGCCCACTTTGTTGACCAGCCCGCCCGTGGTATCAGTCACCTTGCCAACCACGCCACCCACCAGCGGAATCTGGCTGATCGGGGTGTTGTCCAGCACGGTGCTCAGACCGGTACCCACTGACGAAACGCCTTTGCCTACATCACCAACCGCGTTGGTAACACCACCGACAGTCAGGCCGAGGGAGTTCTTGTCGGTACCCAGCGAGCCCAGGCCACCAGTAATGCCATCTGTTACGGAGGTCACGGCATTGCCGGTATTGGTCACCAGGCCGCCAGCCACGGTACCGACCACAGGCACGGTGCTCAGGGTGCCACCAACCCCGCTGACCGTGGTGCCCACGCCGCCAAGGGCGCTGCCGACCTGACCTGCGACCTGACCTGTAACCAGAGGAGTTGTGCCTGTACCGCCTGTACCGCCGGTGCCGCCAGTGCCGCCACCGGTTCCACCGCCAGTTCCACCACCAGTACCACCACCAGTACCACCACCAGTACCACCGCCTGTACCACCACCAGTACCGCCGCCTGTACCACCACCAGTTCCACCGCCAGTACCGCCGTCTGTACCACCACCAGTTCCACCGCCAGTACCGCCGTCTGTACCACCACCGGTACCGCCGCCAGTGCCGCCGTCTGTGCCACCGCCTGTACCACCGTCAGTCCCGCCGTCAGTGCCACCGCCAGTACCTGCGTCAGTACCGGTATCACTGCTGGCTACATAGCTCTTGTGGCCGCCACCGCCGCCGCTGCAGCCAGCCAGGCTGACAGTCATGACCAAGAGGAGCGCTGTGCTGGTTTTCAGAAAAAGTTGAGTATTCATGATTAAGTCCCTTGCACCTGTTATGCCTGAGTTCGAAGTTCCCTGCTCTGTGTCGGGGATACGTTCGTCCGTTGGGTACATAACAACGCCGCGGGCCTTATCAAACAATTCACAACTTGGTATTAACCCCTTATATAAAACACCTCGCCCCCTTCTTGATGATTAATACTTTGGTTTTAAACGCCAGTAAAAAAACCATATATATCAACGCCATTACTTCCCCGAAAAAACACTGCCAGCAGCGACTCTACTTTAGGTATAAGCATAATTGACGGGTTTCAAGTTGATATTCAGTGCGTAAAACAGGCACAAAGAGGGGCTGTTACTCCACCACACTGAACTCGACACGGGCAGTCTGCCCGCTTTCATCGAGCACGCTCAGCTCATAACGCCCTGGTAGTTCCAGGCTGGTGTTGAATACCTCTGGTTGTGCACTGTCGCCCAGTGGCGCGCCATTGATAAACCACCAGCGCCGACCTTCACCGCCCAAGGCCGATAGCGCCAGGCGCAATATCGCCTGGCTGGCAGCAGGACGGCGCAGTCGGTCGCCGTCACGTACACCGACAATCGACAGCGGGGTCAGCGCACTCAAGGCCGGTGGCGGGCATTGTGTGGAAGCCTCAGGCAACCGCGCTTCACGTCGCTCTACCCGGGGTAGCCAGGGCTCAAGGGGGGCTGGCCACAATGCCACCTCGTGTTGTTGCCCGTCGGCGCATTGCGGGCCAACACGCAAGCCTTGCGGATTGACCCGGATGATTTCGCGCAGGCCCACACCCAGAGGTTGATCCGCCGCCAGCAAGGTCGGCGGCGTGGTGTGATCCAGGGTCCAGGCAAACCGCTGGCGACGACAATTGGCATCGCTCTTGTTCATGGGCTGCCCCAATGGCCAGCAAATCGCTGCCACCCCAACACTGTCCGGCACCGCCTGTACTGGCGCGACAATGCCACGCTGGTTGTCGCGGTTGCTCAATACGTCGTGGACTTGCAGCATCAAGGGAGCCGCCGACGCCAGGCCGAACTGCCCCGGCACGGGGGTTCCATCCGGGCGACCGATCCACACACCGATCAGGTAACGCGGCCCAACACCGACCGCCAGCGCATCGCGAAAGCCATAACTGGTACCGGTCTTCCAGGCCAGTTGCGGGCGCAGCACCAGGTCGGCATGGGGGTCGCGGTCAGGGCGCGCCTGCCCGCTGAGGATGCGCCGTATCACCCATGCCGCCCCCGGCGACAGCATGCGCCGCTCGCGCAGTTCGTCGTCGGGTTGCAGCCGCAGGTTGGCGCTGCGCCCTTCACGTGCCAGGGCGCTGTAACCGCTGACCAGATCTTCCAGACGGCTGCCGGCGCCGCCCAGAATCAGCGCCAGATTGGGCTCGGCCAGTGCTGGCAAACTCAAGGGCACGCCACCGTTGCGCATATCGGCGGCAAAACGCTTGGGCCCATAGGCTTCAAGCAGTTGTACGGCGGGCAAGTTGAGCGAAGTGACCAGCGCGGCACTGGCCGATACCGGCCCGCTGAAACCCATGGAGAAGTTGCCCGGACGATAGTCGCCATAACGCCGCGGCACATCCTGCAGCAGCGATTCAGAGTGAATCAGCCCAGCATCCATGGCCATGCCGTACAAAAACGGCTTGAGGGTCGAGCCCGGCGAGCGCATGGCGGTGATCATGTCGACATGGCCAAAGCGACGGGCATCGTTGATGTCCACCGACCCCAGATAGGCGCGTACGGCCATGTTTTCGGTTTCGACCACCACAATGGCCGCCGAGGTGTGATCGGGCAAACGGGCGCGCCAGCCCAGCAGCAAGTCTTCGAGGCGACGCTGCAAACTGGCATCGATCATGGTACGGATCAGTGGCGGGCTGCCGGGGCGGTTAAGGCGTCGCGCCAGCAAGGGTGCCAGGCTCGGTTCAAGGCGCGGTGCCAGCAGCAGCGGCTCCTCCAGAGTTTCATCCACCGCCGGCTGTGGCCACACCCGGTACTCGGCCAGGCGACGCAGCACCTTGTCGCGCGCCACTTGTGCGCGTTGCGGGTGACGGTCGGGGCGCAAGCGGCTCGGCGCTTGTGGCAACACGGCGAGCAGGGCTGCCTCGGAACGGGTGAGCTGCTGCGGCGACTTGCCCAGATAAGCCCAACTGGCCGCAGCAACACCCTGCAGGGTACCGCCAAATGGCGCGCGATTGAGGTACAGCTCAAGAATCTGCGGCTTGCTCAGATGCCATTCCAGCTGAGCGGTGCGCCATAGCTGACGCAATTTGCCAGGCAACGTCCGCTCATGGGGATCGAGCAGGCGTGCAACCTGCATCGACAACGTGCTACCGCCTGATAACACCCGCCCGCCGCTAAGGTTTTGCCAGGCCGCACGGCCCAGCGCCAGCGGGTTGACCCCGGGGTGTTGAAAGAACCAGCGGTCCTCGTAGGTCAGCAAGGCATCCAGGTACAGCGGCGACACGTCTTCGACATGCACCGGGTAGCGCCACACACCGTTGGCATCGGCAAAGCGCCACAGTGGCGTGCCGTCTTCGGCCAGGACAACGCGGGCCTGGTCATCCTTGGGCAACGGCAGCGGCCAGATCCTGTCAGCCAGCCACAGCAACGTACACAGCGCCAGCAGGCCGCCAGCCGCCCAACCCAGTAATTTTTTGATCCCTGGCCCCACTCAAACTCACTCGCTACGCAACTTGCACCATGAATGGATGCCTAATGTGTATATCTGGCACAGTGGCCACCTTACTCATCGGAACCTGACCATGCACGTCGAAAGTTTTATTGGAAATCTTGGCCTGTGGCTGGGCACGCTGGTGCGTTTTATCGTCGAGACCCTGAACGGCCTGTTCGGCACCATCACTGAGGCAGGCAGCAACTTTGTCGACGGCATGGCCCGGGCGTTGGGCATGGACACCTCGATCATCAGCATTGCGGTGTTGATCATCGGCCTGTTGTTTTTGTACAACGCCGTGCGCGCCTTTATCCGCGCCTCGATCATCGGCGGTGTGATCTGGCTGGTGCTGGGGCTGTGGCTCTTGAGCTGGATCATCAGTTGAGCTCTTACTCCTGTGGGAGCGATGCGCCATATATGTTGCCGCTTTAGCGTTTTAACAGGTACACCGGGTACATATCCGGCATCTGCGGTTAACTGAAGTATCGGTTTCGCCCTTACGGCGAGTCCCTTTTTGAAGGACCAAAAAGGAACCAAAAAGTCCTCGCCCTACCATACGGCCGACTCGCCAAGGCTCCCCGGTTCCCTCTCTCCGGCACTGTTATGGGGGCACGCCGCGACGGGCCATCCATGGCCCATCGCGGCTGGCGCGGCGTCCTGCCGCGCCACCCCCATAACAGCACCTACGTTCGGCCTTCTGTGAGGGGCATTCGCGTCGCCTGCACAATCGAGTGGCCACAACAAAAGCAAAAGCAAAAGCAAAAGCAAAAAATTTAACCAACACCAACTCTTGTGGGAGCGGGCCTGCCCGCGATGCCAGCACTTTGTTCCTCCAGATAGAACGAGGTGCCTGCATCGCGGGCAAGCCCGGCTCCCACAGGGAAATATGTCGGTCGCAGATCCTGTATTCAAACAGGCCGGCCGGTAGGCCGCCTCGACGGCTGTTGATCTGCCCGCCCCATCGGGAGGCCGAGAGGAGGTTCTGCGCAGTGGGCCTCCCGGCATGGATGCCGGGAGAGCCGCGATGGGCCAAGGATGGCCCGTGGCGGCGTGCCCACGGAGCGGGACCGGAGCGAGGGAACCTGAGCGCAGCGAAGGCCGTACGCCAGG
>NZ_WIWH01000042.1:0-45747 GCF_009600035.1 Pseudomonas sp. FSL R10-2964
GCGCCGGGGCACCGGCAGTGGCTTTGCCGAAGTCGACTTCATCGGCATCGACGGCCGCCGCTACCGCGCCCGCTGGGAGGCCAACCGCGCCCGCGAGAAGGCCACCGGCAAGCTGCAGGCCAGCCGCCAGAGCCTGCGCGACCTGGACAGCGACCAACTGCTGGCCAGCCAGAAAGGCGATTACAAAGTCCAGCTCGAAGCGCGCCTGGGCTTGAACTTCGAACAATTCACCCGTGCGGTGATGCTGGCCCAGAGCGAGTTCAGCGCCTTTCTCAAGGCCGATGACAACGAACGCAGCGAACTGCTGGAAAAGCTCACCGACACTGCCCTTTACACGCGCCTGGGCAAACGTGCATTCGACAAGGCCAAAGAGGCCAGAGATGCGCACAAACTCCTGCTGGATCAGGCCGTCGGCGTCACCCCGCTGGAACCCGAGGCCCGCGCCGAACTGGATCAGCGCTTCGAGCAAGCCCAGCAGCAGTTGAAGAATCAGCAAGGCCAGCTCAAGCAACTTGAGCAGCAGCACAGCTGGCTCAAAACCCTGAGCGAGCTGCAAGAACAGCGACAGAGTGCAGCCGACCAGTTGCACCAGGCCCAAGCCCTGTGGGACAGCCAGGCCGAACAGCGCCAGACCTTGCACCTGCTGGAACACCTGGCGCCGCAACGCCATCAGTTTGCCCGGCTGGCCGAACTGGCTGAGCAACTGAGCCCGCTGGCCGAGCAAATCAGCGCCCATCTGCAGCAACAGACCGAGTTGGGCCAACGCCAGGCCCGCCTGCAAGCCGACCTGGAAAACGCCAAACAGGCGGCCTCCCTGGCGCAGGAACAACAACGGGAGGCCGCGCCGCGTGTGCAGCAAGCCCATCTGGAGCAGGCCAACCTTGACCGTCTGACCCAGACCCTGAGCAGCCAGCAAAGCCTCCAGCAACAGGCCGAGCAGGCCTGCAACGCCGGACAGCAGGCGCTTGATGCCCTGCTTGAGCGTCAGCAACAAGGCACCGAGCGCCTGGCACAGATTGCCACCCAGCTGGAAAGCAGCAGTGAACTGGCGCCCCTGGCCACTGCCTGGGGCGCCTACCGTCCGCGCCTGCAAAAACTGGTTCTGCTGAGCAATAGCCTGACCAAAGGCCGCGAAGAACTGCCCGGCCTGGAGCTGCGCGCCCAAGAGGCTGCGCAACAACTGAACGAACTGCGCAACAGCCTGGAAATCCTGTTTCAGGAAGCTGCGGCCGAGCCCCATGCGGTCAACGAACAAATCCACACCCTGGGCAGCCTGCTCAAGGACAACCGCCAGCAACAGCGCGCCTTTGAAGAGCTGCAACGCCTGAGCAACAGCCAGCAGACCCTCGATAGCCGCTTGCAGGCTCTACAGGCCAAACTGCAAACACTGCAAACCGAACGCGAAACCCTGATCGAGCAAGGCAACCAGACCAAAGCCCGTTTCGCGGCCGCCGAGCAGGCACTGGACGTGACCCGCAAACTGCTGGAACGCCAGCGCCTTGCGCGCAGTGCCAGTGTTGAAGAGTTGCGCGAACAACTGCAGGATGATCAGCCCTGCCCCGTATGCGGCAGCCAGGAGCACCCGTATCACCAGCCCGAAACCTTGCTGCAAAGCCTGTCGCGCCAGGATGAGCTGGAAGAGCGCAACGCCCGCAAAGCGGTCGATGACCTCAAGCAGACACTGGATCAATTGCGCGATCAATTCAGCGCACTGAAGGCGCAGATCCAGGAGCTGCGTTTGCAGCACCAACAGATCATTGAAGAACAGCAGGCGCTCGCACCGAGCCTTGAAGCTCACCCGCTCCATGAGCAGTGGCTGGCCCAGGAGCCGGGCAAGCGCGGGCACTGGCTGAGCCTGCGCCTCGATCAACTGCAACATAGCATTACCCAGGACGAACAACGGCAGAACGTGCTGCTGGCGTTGCAAAAAGAGGCGGCGCATTTACAGCAACAAGTGCAGCGCTGCACCCAGGCCAGCCAGCTCGCCGCACAACAACTGGCCGAGCAGCAATTGCATCTGAATGCCGACAGCCAGCGCCTTGCAGAAGAGCTAAGCGAGTTTGCCAACCTGCTGAGTCCGGCCAGCCTGGATGCGTTGCGCGAAAATCCGTCCACCGGCTTTATGACCCTGGACCGGCAAGTGGCTGATCGGCTGGCTCAAATCGATCAACAGCGCGACGAACAGGCCGAGCAAGCGGAGCGCGCCAGCAGCATTGAACGCGAACACTACCTGCAGGCCAATCGCCGCAAGGCACTGGACGATCTGCAACGCAGCGTCAATGACCTGGGCGTCCAGCAACAGGCCAGCCAGCACAGCCTCAAGGCATTGCTGGGCGACCACCCCAGCGCCGGGCAATGGCAACAGGCGCTGGAGCAAGCGGTTGAACAGGCCCGCACTGCCCAGACCCAGGCCGAGCAGGCCCTGCAAGCCACCGCCAACCAGTTGCTGCAACTGGCGGCCGAGCTCAAGGCCGGGCAAGAGCGCCAGCAAGCCCTGCAACAGGAACATGCCCAACTCGGCACCCTGCTGGGGCAATGGCGCGCCCAACACCCAGAACTCGACGATAGTCGCCTGCAGCAATTGTTGGCCTACGACGACAGTCAGGTGCGCGAACTGCGCCAGCAACTGCAACACAGCGAAAAAGCCGTCGAGCAAACCCGCGTCTTGCTGCAAGAGCGCGAGCAGCGCCTGGCCCAGCATCAGGCGCAAGCCAACGGCAACCTTGACGCCGAAGCGCTCAACAACGCCCTTGTGGAACTGCACGCGCAGTTGAACGCCAGTGAACAGCAATGTGCCGAACTGCGCGCCCGCCAAAGCGAAGACCAACGGCGCCAGCAGGCCAACCAGGCACTGGCGCAACGCATCGCCCAGGCCTATGACCAATGGCAACGCTGGGCGCGGCTCAGTGAACTGATCGGTTCGGGCAGCGGCGATAAATTCCGTAAAATCGCCCAGGCCTACAACCTCGACCTGCTGGTGCACCATGCCAACGCACAGCTGCGCCAGTTGGTACGCCGCTACCGCCTCAAACGTGGCGGCAGCATGCTGGGCCTGCTGGTGATGGACACCGAGATGGGCGATGAATTGCGCTCGGTGCATTCACTGTCGGGGGGTGAAACCTTTCTGGTATCACTGGCCCTGGCCCTGGGTCTGGCGTCGATGGCCTCCAGCACCCTGAAAATCGAATCGCTGTTTATCGACGAAGGCTTTGGCAGCCTCGACCCTGAATCGCTGCAACTGGCCATGGACGCCCTGGACGGCCTGCAGGCCCAAGGGCGCAAGGTGGGGGTGATTTCCCACGTGCAGGAAATGCATGAACGTATTCCGGTACAGATTGAGGTGCGCCGCCAGGGTAATGGCCTGAGCACCGTGGAGGTGAAATGAGCCGCCACGTACTGTATTCGTTCCGTCGCTGCCCCTATGCCATGCGTGCGCGCATGGCCCTGGGCTACAGCGGTGTGCCGTTGTCGATTGTCGAAGTCAGTCTCAAGGCCAAGCCGGCCGAAATGCTCGCGGCCTCGCCCAAGGGCACGGTGCCAGTGCTGGTCTGTGCTGATGGCCGGGTGATCGAGCAAAGCCTGGAGATCATGCACTGGGCGCTGGGCCAGCATGACCCGGACAACTGGTTGCAAGCGGATTACATGGGGCTGATCGAAGCGAATGACAGCGTCTTCAAGGTGCTGCTGGATCGCTACAAATACGCCATTCGCTATCCGGAGCAGCCGATGGAGCATTACCGGGCCCGGGGGGTCGAGTATTTGCAAGGGCTTGAGCAGCGGCTTGAACGCCATCCCTTCCTTGCTGGCGAGGCGCTGAGTCTGGCCGATGTGGCCCTGGCGCCCTTTGTGCGGCAGTTTGCCCATGTCGATCGAGAATGGTTTGCGCAAGCGCCCTTGCCGCACTTGAATGCCTGGCTGGAGCGGTTTTTGGCATCGGAGTTGTTTGCTTCGGTGATGGCCAAAAGCCCCTCACCCCAACCCTCTCCCATAAGGCTTAAGCAGCCTGGCCCATAACCTGTAGCCGCTGCCGAGGCACGAGGCTGCGATCGAGGACGCAGTCCTCGTCAATCCAGTTACTGGGTTGTTTCTGAAACAACCCATTGACAGAATCTACGACGGCTTCGCCCTCGATCGCAGCCTCGTGCCTCGGCAGCGGCTACAAACCTTTTGCGATCTCTCAACCCCGGGTTTTATGATCCAGGGCCGCATAGAAATTGGCGCTTTGTTGCAGGTATTTCTGGGTGTAAGCCGTGGGTTTTTTGTCGCTGAGCACCGTCGCTGCACTGGCAGGCAGGGCCACGGTGGCGGAGATGGCGGAAGCCGCAATAACGGAGAAAAGATTGAAGTTCATGGCACCCTCGACGATTCAGTTGGCTTGCTTGCCTTTTCAGGCCGTGAAACCAACTTAACGCCAAGGGCCCTGGTGCAGAAATTCATTGCAGCACTAGCGTCTATCAGTGCGATTGATACAAGGCTGCACGCCCATGATTACGGGCGGTTGATAAACTTCACATCAGACGGCGCATCCATCGCCAGGGTTTGTACGGTCTTGCCCAGCTTGCCGGTCGCAGGGTCGCGCTCCAGCACCACAATGGCATTGCTCATCTGGTTGGCAATCAGCAAAAACTTGCCGTTGGGGCTCAGGGCAAACTCCCGCGGGGGATCGCCATCCACCGAGCGGCGCTGGATCTCTGTCAGCTCGCCATTCTCCGGATTGATCGCAAACACCAGGATTTCATTGGCCTTGCCACGGTTGCTGACGTACAGGAACTTGCCGTCCTGTGACGCATGCAAGGCACCGGCCGCACGGTTCTGCGCCGGCTTGCCCTTGGCCAGCTCCAGCGCCTGGCGCTGCTTGAGGCGACCATTGTCATAGTCGAACACAAACACCTGAGCGCTCATTTCAGTGGTCAGGTAAGCGTGCTTGCCATCCCTGGAAAACAACAGGTGACGTGGACCGCTGCCTGCCGGCAATTCAACAAATGCCGGGTCGGCCACCACCAGCGGATGCTCCGGGTTGGCGGCCGGGTCGTAGCGGTAGACAAACACCTTGTCCGCGCCCAGATCACTGGCGTAGACAAACTTGCCGTCAGGCGATGACACCACCGAATGCACATGGGCCGACATCTGCCGCTCAGGGTTGACCAGGCTGGCCGGGTGGCTGCTCATCTGCGTTACAGGCTGCAACTGACCTTCGGCATTGATCGGCAATACCGCCAGGCTGCCCCCAGGGTCAGCGTGAACGCCGTAGTTGGCGACAAACAGATAACGCTCGTCTGCGCTCAGGCTGGAGTGGGTCGGTTCTTCACCCAGGGTCTTGACCTGGTTGATCAGGGTCAGCGCGTTGGTTTTCGGGTCAATCGCCACGCTACTGGCGCGCCCGACAACATCGGCCTGGCCCTGGCCGTTTTCATTGACCACAAACAGACGGGTCTGGTCTTTGGACAGGGTCAGCCACGACGGGTTGGCAGCCTTGAACACTTGCAGCGGCTCAGGGGTGATACGCCCCTTGCTACTGTCAAACTGCAGGCGGTAGATGCCCTGGCTTTTGCCCTGGGTATAGGAACCCACCAACAGCTCGACTTCATCGCGAGTCTCGGCCTGGGCCGACATCGCCCCCACGCTCAGCGCCATCAGCATGGGCAGGGTTTTAAACTTCATCTGCGACCTCGGCTTCATCGTCGTCGTTGTTTGCGCTCAGGGCGCTGAGGCAAACCAGGCGATGCTCGCCCGAGTCACCGGTGAGGGTCCAGCTTTGCAAACCCTGGTCAAATACCGCCGCGTCGATCTGCGCCGCGGTGAAGTGCCAGCGTTTTTCCGCGCGCCCGTCCATGCACTTGATGAGCAACTGCACATCGTCCAGAGAAAAATCCCAGGCATGCAGCCCGTCAATCACCAGCATATCGCTGGTTTCAAGGGCTGTGCGCAAGGTCTGGTTTGAATCGCTCATTGATCAATCACCTGTTGGAAAGGCGTAATGATAGGTCAATTGCGCCTGGAACCCACGTACCCGATGCGTTATCAGGGCTGTTTGGGCAAAAAGTGCTCCTTGAACAACTCCTCGGTGATTTTTCCGTAATACATCTCGGGCACTTTCTGCCCGGGCCCGGCCTTGGCCTCCAGGCTTTTTTTGCTGTCCATGCGCTGCTCGGGCAGTTTGAAGTGGGCCGCTCTGGGGTGGTTGTCACCGCCAATCGCCTGGGCATAGTGCACATGCGCGTACCAGAGCACCTGGCCGGCACGATCCTGCACTTCATACTCCTGCACGAAGTCCTGCCGCTCACCGGTCATGGCGATACGCTGATTGATTTTCACCAGCTGCACCTCCCCCAGATCCAGCAAAAAACCCACATTGCGCGAGCTCGGCGGCAATGACCGCAAGATCTTCAGCCCCTCGCTGCGTAACAGTATTGCTGCGTTTTCAAGACGGGCAATCAAGGCCTCGGGCGTGCCGGGCACGGGTGCGCCCACTGGCAGCAGGTCAGGATGCAAGGCCTTGATTTCAGCCACCAGCCGATCCAGGTTATGGGCAAAGCGATCCAGAGTGCCATAGAGCTCTGGCGCAAACTGTGTGCGCTTGACGCGGCTTTTTACTCGATGGATTTCACCACTGACCTGCTTTAACAAGGTGGCCGCCTGGGCCCTGACCGTCCCGTAGGGTCGCACCAGCGCCACCTGAGGGGTCTGCAGCTCGACCCATTGACCCGCAGCCATCTGTTTATAGGCGGTCAGAACATTCGTCGATATGCCGCCCGGTGGCTGCGCCGCAGGCCGTTCACCGATATCGACAATCTCGGGCTCGCCCTGGGCATGGCTGGCCCTGACGGTGCCGATCAGCAGCCCCTTGTTGCGCGTGCGCACAATTTTGCGCCTGGCCTGAGGCACACGGGAAGGCCCAGGCTGCGCCGGGAGCCATTCTTGCAGGGCCCTGGCCTGCTCCAGCTGCATGGCCTCGGCCCGGGAGTCCAGCGCCTTGATAACTGTTTTGACATTATCCACATGGCGTTGATCCAGTTGTATACCGGGTCGCGCCAGGAAAAGGCTCAACGCCTCTTCAGCCGCGGCATAGTGCTCGCGCACATCATTGAGGATTTCAAGGCGTTCGCTGTGGCTGAACAAGGTTTCGTCCTCAAGTTCGGACTGGTTTTTAGCCTTGAAATACAGCGGCCCGACAATCTCATCCACTGCGCGCCGGTCTTCGCCCGCCGGCTCCAGCGGTACAAGATCGCGCAGCACCACCAACTGATGGGATCTGCACAGCACATCGGAGCGGTAACGGGTTACGGTCTGCCCCTCAATCTCAATCTCAACCTCATAGCGGATATGACGTCTTCGCGCGTCCAGCGCCTCCCTGAAACCCGACTTGGGCACCCCGCGCAGCTTCACCAGATAAGCCTGCATGGCCTGGAAGTCTTTAACGGCGCCCTCCAGCTGCTGGAAAATCTTCAGGCAATCCGCCCGATACCCCACCGTTTTGAACAGCGCGGCATCCACCACCTGCGTCTCGTCCCGGAACACCTCCGGGTGCATCTCTTGCAAAGAGCGGCAGATAGTCACCCTTGAATCAAACAGATGCGCCGTCAGAAGGATCATGTTTTTGTAACTCTGCGACAGAATGACATGGTCATTGTCTTCCGCCAGCAGTGCATGTTTTTGCAGCAGCTGATCCAGTACGGCAACATACTGCGGTTGCTGTTGCTCAATCACTCTGATGCAGCGCTCCAGCGCCTGGATGCACGCTGCCGGCGGGGCACCCTGGGCATCGAGTTGCGCATAGGCCCGGGTAGCTTCATCCATTTCGGCTTGCAGGGCCGGTACTCGCTCGTTGTACTGGGCCATTTTTGTGCGCAACTCATTGATGCGTTTGATACGGGCCCCTCCTCTGGGCAAAGGCTCGGGTACATCGCCTCCTCCGCGCAGCCCCGCCATTCGGGAGAATCGCCAGACCCCTGCGTCATCACCGGTGATGCGCGGGCCTTTATCCGAGGGGTCACGGGGATTGACCAGAAACACCCCATCAGAATCAATCCCGACTTGATAGGGAAAGTCCTCAACAAGGGCATGCCATTTGCCGTCCAGTGCGTACAGGCCCTTATAGACCCCTTCCTTTACATAGCTATTTTGCGTGTCGGACCATTGACCGCGATTTCGGTCAAGCCACTCCAGGTGCGAAGGTTTGAAATGCTCCCAACGGTCACTGAACCAGGCAAAATCCAGCTGGGTTTTATAATTGCCCACGGGCACCGCCGGCAGGAAAGTCACCCCCTCCCTGATTTCGCCAGCATTCACCGGCCCGGTGTCAGGGGCAATGCGTCGTTGCGCAAACTCGGCGGGCAGCAGCACATCATCGGGTCGGGCCACTCTGCCCGTCAGCTGCACCTGCTCAGGCCGCAGATACAACAGGGTCAGCCCGATATTGAACAGCAGATCAATCAGCGCCGGCGCCCTGGAGGTCGAGTCCGGGCTGCGCAGGCTTTGCAGATCACTTTGCAACGCCAGCACGGTCATCACCACCGCGTTAAGCGCATGCAGCGCCCACGGCAATTTGAGCATGGGCACCAGGGTATTGAACAACAGCCATCCCCCCTGGATCAGTGATGCCCAGCGCCTTTTGCTGTTGGAGACGGTTTGCCGGTCGGCCAGCTCGCTCAGGGCCAGGGCCATTTCGGTATACAAGGTATGCCCAAAGTCGTCCTTGAGGGCAAAGTCGCTTATCAGGGCCGGACGGGATGAAGGGGGCACGGGAAATTCATCAAACACCCATGACGGTGCCTGGTGGACCCGTTGAAAGCCACCGTTCTCATAAATACGCCGGGCACCGCCGGGCAGCCAGTCAAGCACGCTCTGCTGCAGCGGGCCCGACGCCACAATGGCGGCCCCGAGTGCGGCCCAGGACCGATACTCCACCAGCGCGTCTTCATACAAGGGCCGATAGAGCACATGGGGCCCCGCCGATACCTGTTGCGGGCCGATCACAAACATATTGCGCACCACATCCGGCCGCGCCGTGGGCGCCGTCAAAAAAGCCAGCGGCCGGATCACCACCACCTGCCCCGGCATCCTGCGCAACGCAGGGTCGAGCATCATCAAGCCCTTTACGCAGTGATAACCGCGCTCGGTGAAGTTGCCGCGCTTGCGGATTTTGCATTCCAGGGCCAGCAAGGGTAACTGCACCCGCAGCTCATCGATAAACAAGCGTTCCCGCTCCCGGGCATGCTCGGGGTTATCCAGCAGGCAGCGCCTGATCCATTGCGGGTAGGTCTGGCCAATATCGACTGACTGGATCAGCCGCCGCACGTAGTCCGGGGTCATCCACCAGTCCTGGATCAACTGGCCCCTGGCATGGGTGATGCGCTGGGGCCGGCTCATTGCGCCCCTGAGATTTTGCACGGCCAGTTCGGTCAGGGTCAGGGTGTAAGGGTTGAGGGTGCCAGCAGTGCCCTCTCCTCCCGGCCCCACCGGGTTGATAAATGTCAGCAGCAGCTCGTCAGGGTTATAACCCGGTGCCTGTGGCTGGTCCCGGTCCATCTGCCGACGCAAGGCATTGGCCGTATAATCGTGCAGGCTGGGGATATCGTCGTTAAAACGACGGCCATTGGCCTGCTGATTGGCACTGGCGAGGGCCGTCAGATGGCTGCGATAAGCGAAACGATCCGCTATAGATGCCTGCCGCAGCCACTCGGGCAGTCCGGCGTGGAGGCTGGACAAATCCCGCGGATCGAGCTGTTCTGTGGCGCTGAATACGGCCGCGGTATCGGTAATGTCCAGCACCTGAATCTCCAGGGCCTCTGCACTCATCGGCGGCTCGGGCGCCATGATTGCATCCAGATGACGCTCAAGCAGGCACAGGGCCTGAGCCTGCACCAGGTTGCCTTCAGGCTCATAAAGTACGCGGGTGACAGAGTCCAGTTCAAAGCGCGCGGCCATATCGCTGCCCCAGCTTTGGGTAAAGCGGCTGATGGACGCATAAGCCTGAATGCTGCCGTCCACCTTGCAGTGGAAAACGCCATTTTCGCCACTCAGCGGATGCACAATCAGCACATCCGGGGTCAGCACCTCCCAGGACTTGCCCCCGGCCACAATCTTCGCGGCCACACTGTAGGCCCGGGTCGTGCTGTCAAGGCCAGGCAAAGCGTGCCGATCGAGGCGGTCGGGGTAACGGAACACCGCGCGCAGTACCCCGCGCTGCCGGGCACTCAGGTTAACCTTGGTCTCGGCAGTGGCCAGCAACTGCTCCTGGATGATCCGCGACAACCAGATCAGACGGCTCGGCCCGGCCTCGGCGGGTTGATTCCAGTACCCCACCAGCGCTTTTTGCAGTGCCACGCGCCAGCCCTGCACCACAGTGCGCATCAGTGGCACGACCCGGCTTATGGGCTGGATCTGGCTCAGTTGAGAATGGGCGGTTCTCACGCCAATAAAACACTCGTCGTCCGAATAGTAGTCGTAGTTCAGCGGTTGCTGGCTGGCGATATGTTCCAGCAGCACATTACTCAGCAGCCGATAGCCGGGCTGCTCAAGGGCAGTACCGTCCGGGGCCATCGTTTGCACCAGCCAGGTGTGAAAGATATCGAAGACCTGGGGCGCAAACGCCGCATTCAGTTGCTCAAGCAACAACTGGCGCACCACAACCCGCAGATTGGGGCGCAAGGCAAACTGACTGGCCACGACCTCCTGGACCAACCGGGCGTCGATAATGGGGGAAAAAGGTAAAGCGGCTGTATTCACGTGGGCATCCTTCACTGTTGGCTCAAGGCAACAGTTAAAGGAATCGGCGGGGGTAGCGTGGGGTAGCGGGTTAGTGCAGGGTCGTTGAAAACCGCAATTGAAATTCGCAACTATCCGCACCATCCGCAACCTGTAGCCGCTGAGGAGCGGAGCGAGGCTGCGATCGGCGGCGGCGCCGTCGTGAAATCAGGCACTGCGGCGTGTCAGTTAAAACCGGTTATCTGAGTTTACGACGGCTTAGTCGGAGTGCCGCATCACGCTGATCGCAGCCTCGCTCCGCTCCTCAGCGGCTACAGACCTATATGTCAGATAAAACTGCGTGGCTCGCGCAACAAGGCCTCCAGTTCAACCGCCGGCAGTGGGCGACAAGTTGGCTCAAGGCAACAGTTAAAGGAATCGGCGTGCATAACGTGGGGTAGCGGGTTAGTGCAGGGTCGTTGAAAACCGCAATTGAAATTCGCAACTATCCGCACCATCCGCAACCTGTAGCCGCTGAGGAGCGGAGCGAGGCTGCGATCGGCGGCGGCGCCGTCGTGAAATCAGGCACTGCGGCGTGTCAGTTAAAACCGGTTATCTGAGTTTACGACGGCTTAGTCGGAGTGCCGCATCACGCCGATCGCAGCCTCGCTCCGCTCCTCAGCGGCTACAGACCTATATGTCAGATAAAACTGCGTGGCTCGCGCAACAAGGCCTCCAGTTCCACCGCCGGCAGAGGGCGACAAAAAAGATAGCCCTGCACCTGATCGCAACCGTTGGCGGTCAGGAACTCCAGTTGCTCCCGTGTCTCCACTCCTTCGGCAATCACCTGCAAATCAAGGCTATGGGCCAGCTCGATAATGGTCCGGGCGATGGCCGCATCCTGCGGACTCAAGGTAACTTCACGGATAAACGCAATATCAATCTTCAGCTTGTCGATCGGGAAACGGCTCAGGTAGGCAAGGCTCGAATACCCCGTGCCAAAGTCATCAATGGAAATTTTCACCCCCATATCACGCAGCGTCAGCAGGCTGGCCACGGTATGAGGGGTGTTCTCCATCAGCGAGCCCTCGGTCAGCTCCACTTCGAGCAAGTGCGGGTCGAGCTGATGGGCCTTGAGCGAACGCTCGATATCATCCACCAGATCCCCCTCGCAAATCTGCAGCGCCGACACGTTCACCGCCACTTCCACCCCACCCAGCCCCGCGCTTTGCCATTGGGCAATCTGGCTGCAAACCCGGTCAATCACCCACTGGCCCACCTTCGAGATCAGCCCCAGGCTTTCCAGCAGCGGCACAAACACCACAGGGGACACCGTGGCATGCCCCGGTCGGTGCCAGCGCAGCAGTGCCTCTACCCCGCTGATCTGACCGTCAGCCAGGCTGATCTTGGGCTGGTAATACACCTCGAACGCCTGCTTGCGCACCGCATCGCGCAGTGCGGTTTCCAGCTCTTGCCGGGCCAGTACCTCGACATTCATTTGTGCCGTGTAAAACCGATACGTGTCCTTGCCCGCCTGCTTGGCCAGGCCCATGGCGGTATTGGCGTGCTTGATCAGCCGATGCGCCTCGGCACCGTCGTCCGGGTACAGGGCTATCCCGTAACTGGCGGTCATCGGCGTGTCATGCCCCTGCAGCCTGAACGGCTCGCGCAGCACCTCGCGGATACGGTCAACCATCTGCCGCGGGCCGGGCTGCCCCTTGCGGATCATCAGGATCAGGGCCAGCTCGTCACCGTCCATCCGCCCCAGGGTGTCACTGACATTCAGGCAGTTGGACAGGCGCTGACTGAACTCGGCCAACACCTGGTCCCCCATCAAATGGCCCCAGGTCAGGTTGATATTTTTGAAGTCATTGAGGCCCACCGTCACGACCGCCAGCTGCCAGCCCCGCAGCACCGCCTGGGTCAGGCCCATCTGCAGGGTGGTGTAAAACAGGTCACGGTTGGGCAAGCCGGTCAGCGGGTCGTAATTGGCCATTTTCAGCAGCCGCTCATCGGTGCCCATCGCCGTGCGAAAGCGCTCCAGATCGCTGGTGCGTTTTTCCAGCTGCTGCTCCAGCATCAGGGTATGCACCGCCTGATAGTCGCCAAACGCCTTGAGCCGCAACAGATTGCGCACCCGCAACCACAATTCGTCACTGGCCACAGGCTTGCACAGAAAGTCCTCGGCACCCGCCTCCAGCCCCAGCAGGCGCGCACTTTGCTCACCCTGGCCCGACAACATGATGATCGGAATATTGGCCGTCGAAGAATTGGCCTTGAGCTGGCGGGCGACCTGGTAACCGTCAGTGCCCGGCATCATCGCATCGAGCAAAATCAGATCCGGCTGCTGTTGCGCAACCAGACTCAAGGCCTGCTCCCCCGAGCTGGCCGTCAGCGTGTGGTAACCCTGCTCTTGCAACAAGGCTTCAAGCAACTCGCGAACATGAACATCGTCATCCACGATCAAGAGTGTGGCAGCGGTATTGGACATGGAGCGCGCTCAGATAAGAGGCTGTGGGGTGCCTGACCTGCCGGCCTCCCTGGCCAGCGGCTCGTGACCGTTTAAAGATCCAGTAAAGCACCGATAACCGCACTTCACCATGAACGGCAAAAACAAAAAAAGCACCCTGAGGTGCTTTTTTTGTGTGCCCCGCGGCCTAGCCGGCCAGGCCCGCAGCCCTGGCCCGTGCCGCATGCAACTTCTTGTAGCTGTCAATCAGGCGCAGATGCTTGTCCAGCCCTTCCAGCTTGATACTGGTGGGGGTCAAACCATGGAAACGCACAGTGCCGTCCACCGAACCGATGGCGGCGTCCATGCGTTCATGGCCAAACATACGGCGGAAATTGGCCTCGTAATCTTCCAGCTCCAGGTCTTCGTCCAGCTTCATCTCCAGCACCGCATTCACCGCCTGGTAGAACAAACCGCGCTCCACGGTGTTGTCGTTGTACTGCAGGAGCATCTCCACCGCCTCTTTCGCCTCTTCATACTGCTCCAGGGCGAGCCAGATCAGCAGTTTCAACTCCAGAATGGTCAGCTGGCCCCAGGCGGTATTGTCGTCAAACTCGATACCGATCAACGTGGTGATATCGGTGTAATCATCCAGCTCGCTTTCCACCAGACGCTCGACCAGCCCCTGCAGCTCTTCTTCGTCAAGGCGGTGCAGATTAAGGATATCGGCACGGAAAAACAGCGCCTTGTTGGTGTTGTCCCAGATCAGATCGTCAGCCGGGTAGATTTCCGAATAATCCGGCACCAGGATCCGACAGGCCTTGGCGCCAATATGCTCGTACACCGCCATATACACCTGCTTGCCCATGCCCTCGAGAATGGCGAACAGGGTCGCGGCTTCCTCGGCATTGGCGTCTTTGCCCTGATGGGTGAAATCCCACTCGACAAACTCGTAATCGGATTTGGCACTAAAGAAGCGCCACGACACCACACCGCTGGAATCGATAAAGTGCTCAACGAAATTGTTCGGCTCGGTCACCGCCTGACCTTCAAAGGTCGGCTGCGGCAGATCGTTGAGCCCTTCGAAGCTGCGCCCTTGCAGCAACTCGGTGAGGCTGCGTTCCAGGGCCACTTCCAGACTCGGGTGGGCCCCGAACGAAGCGAACACCCCCCCTGTGCGCGGGTTCATCAGCGTCACACACATCACCGGGAACTCACCGCCCAGGGACGCATCCTTGACCAGCACCGGAAAGCCCTGCTCTTCCAGCGCCTGGATCCCGGCCAGAATGCCCGGATACTTGGCCAGCACGGCTTGCGGCACATCCGGCAGAGCGAACTCACCCTCGATGATTTCGCGTTTTACCGCCCGCTCGAAAATCTCCGACAGACACTGCACCTGGGCTTCGGCCAGAGTGTTACCGGCACTCATGCCATTACTGAGAAACAGGTTTTCGATCAGGTTGGACGGGAAATACACCACCTCGCCATCGGACTGGCGCACGAAAGGCAGCGAACAGATACCCCGCGCTTCATTACCCGAGTTGGTATCGATCAGATGGGAGCCGCGCAACTCACCTTCGCGGTTATAAACCTTCAGGCAGTACGGATCGAGAATCTCCCCTGGCAGCTCATCATTGGGGCCCGGCTTGAACCAGCGCTCGTCCGGATAATGCACAAACTCGGCATTGGCGATCTCCTCGCCCCAGAACTGGTCGTTATAGAAGAAGTTACAGTTCAGCCGCTCGATAAACTCGCCCAGGGCCGACGCCAGCGCGCCCTCCTTGGTGGCGCCCTTGCCGTTGGTAAAACACATGGGCGACTGCGCATCGCGAATATGCAGCGACCACACATTGGGCACGATATTGCGCCACGAAGCGATTTCGATCTTCATCCCCAGGCCGGCCAGAATGGCGGACATATTGGCGATGGTCTGCTCGAGCGGCAGATCCTTGCCGGCGATAAAGGTACCGCCCCCGGAAGTGGACGCCGGCATCAGCAGGGCCTGGGCATCGGCGTCGAGGTTCTCCACCTCTTCAATGACAAACTCGGGCCCGGCCTGCACCACCTTCTTTACCGTGCAGCGGTCGATGGAACGCAGAATGCCCTGACGGTCCTTCTCGGAAATATCCGCCGGCAACTCGACCTGAATCTTGAAAATCTGGTTATAGCGGTTTTCGGGGTCGACAATATTGTTTTGCGACAGACGAATATTCTCGGTGGGAATATTGCGCGTCGAGCAGTACAACTTCACAAAATAAGCCGCGCACAGCGCCGACGAAGCCAGAAAGTAATCGAACGGACCAGGAGCCGAACCATCGCCCTTGTAGCGGATGGGCTGATCGGCAACCACGGTGAAGTCATCGAACTTGGCTTCAAGTCGGAGGTTGTCGAGAAAGTTGACCTTGATTTCCATGCGGGATTACCAGAGTTGCTAACAAATAATGGCGGCCATTATCCGGCTTTTACGCATGAAGTGTTGTGCTTTTGCGCATAAGCGCCCGCCGGCGCCCGCCACCTGCAGGCCCTGGCGAAGGAACGGGGCTGCGATCACCCTACGCGGCCGACTGAACAGCGCCCTCTCCCTCTGGGAGGGTGTGGACCGGACACATGGTTGACGGGTGTGCGCGGACATAGTGGACACTTTTCGGCAGTGTTATGGGTATTCCCGTTGTCTGGACAATCCCGTGGCTATAGCAAAAGCCAACCTAGAACCCTGCACAAAACCTGTAGATACTCTGTGGCCGGTCAAGGGCTCTTTGTAGCAGCTGACTCGCTCTACTCGTCAACTGCTACAGGAACACTGCAACTGTGGGAGCGAGCCTGCTCGCGAAGGTCGTTCGCGAGCAGGCTCCCACAGTCTGAATTTCCTTCAGACCTTGTAGCCGCTGCCGAGGAACGAAGGCTGCGATCAAGAGGGTGCGCCACTGCCACGCAGCAGTCATAAACCCTGAGAACCTGGTTAACAGACACAACCCATTGCCTGATTTTGCGATGAATTCGTCGGAGTGCCGCATCACGCCGAACGCAGCCTTCGTTCCTCGGCAGCTGCTTGAAACTACAAGCTCAGGTTTTTTCGGGATTTTTCGTACAGGTTTGGCAATTGCTGCTTGCCGGGTGTGATCTGCTTGTTCTTGTTTGTTTAACTGATATGTATGTGCTCGTGTCCAAGATCTATTTTGTTTTTGTTTTTGTTTTTGTTTTTGCTGTAGCCACGGGATTGCCCAGAAAACCGGAATGCCCATAACACTGCCGAAAAGTGTTCACCATGTCCCCGTACACCCGTCACCATGTGTCCGGACCGTACAGGTCCTTCCACAAGGGACTCGACGTAAGGTCGAAACCAATACCCCAGTTAGACACAAATGCCGGATATGTACCCGGTGGGTCAGTTATCTTAAGACCCCCACAAATCCAAATAACGCGCCTGTCGCCAATCAGGCGCGTGCTGCATCAGTGCGTTACCAGCGTATCCAGCGACTTGTCGACATAACCCTTGGCCAGCTCCACCAAGTGCATGACCGACAACACCAAATCGCGCGCGGGCCCGCTCAAGCCATTCCCCGCCTCATTCGCGCAGGCGCCCGCGCAGCGCAACAAGTCTGACGCCTGGGCCAGGGCCGCTTCTGAATTGACACTGTGCGGGATGGCCAACAGGGCCATGCCCGTGGGGCGAACGGGCTTATGGTTTTGCAGGTAGTAATTGAGCGCACGTTCGGTGGCGGCACGGTCCAGCAACGGTTTGTTACTGTCAGCAGCATCGAGGGGGAAAGCGGGTGGATCGGGGACGATTTTGTTCATAGCGTAACTCCGACTTTGTATAAGGAGCTGCCCGCACTCGCTACTAAACGAATGGGAGGCAGCCGTACGCAGGTTAGTAGACCGGTACAGTCGGCAAAACCGGCGCGCTCGATGGCGCCCTGCGCACGGCCACCATAAACGCAGGCCGTAAAAAGCGCCTCGCGGAGGTGGCGCCTTGCGCCAACTGTACAAGCCGGGCTACTAAACCCGACCGCTGATTTGCAGCGATGGGCCGAGATTATTCCCCGATGTAAAACGGCGCAAGGGAACGGGATTTTCTAGGATGCTTCACGACAATGAAAGCGAAACGTCGTACGAAACGCCTGAAATAGAGGGCCAAATGCCTGCCATGACCTGCGATACAACGGTATGAACAGGTTGCAAAACAACTGCGCCACCGCGTACATATCCTGCATTTGCATATAACTGAAATATTGGTTTCGCTTTTACAGCGAGTCCCTTTTTGAAGGACCAAAAAGGAACCAAAAAGTCCTCGCCCTACCATACGGCCGCCTCGCCAAGGCTCGGTGGTTCCCTCACTCCGGCACTGTTATGGGGGCACGCCGCGACAGGCCATCCATGGCCCATCGCGGCTGGCGCAGCGTCCTGCCGCGCCACCCCCATAACAGCACCTGCGTTCGGCCTTCTGTGAGGGGCATTCGCGTCGCATGATTAATCGCGTGGCAACAGCAACAGCAACAGCAACAGCAAAACTTTTAAACAACACCAATCCCTTGTGGGAGCGGGCTTGCCCGCGATGGCAGCACTTCGGTCATACAGATAGAACGAGGTGCCTGCATCGCGGGCAAGCCCGACTCCCACAGGGAAATATGTCGGTCGAAAATCCTGCATTCAAACAGGCCGGCCGGTCGGCCGCCTCGTGGCGCAGTGCTGTTGATCTGCCAGCCCTCCCGGGAGGCCGAGAGGAGGTTCTGAGGAGTGGGTCGACCGGCATGGATGCCGGGAGAGCCGCGATGGGCCATGGATGGCCCGTGGCGGCGTGCCCACGGAGCAGGACCGGAGCGAGGGAACCTGAGCGCAGCGAAGGCCGTACGAAGGGGCGAAAGCGCTTGGGTTACTTTGCCGCTTTTGCAAAGTGACTCGCTGTAAAAGCGAAACCAATATTTCAGTTAGACACAAATGCCGGATATGTACCCGGAGGATCAGTTATTCAGCAGCCCAATAACGCGCCTGCCCCAAAAAAACGAGCAAACCACGACCCCCACCCAAAAAACCGACCAAATAGCGACCATATCCCCAATAAAAGTCACAGGCGCTAGCGCAATACTGGAGCACATACCCATAAACCCGCACTAACTTAAAGCACCCACCTGACAACTAGTAAATACATCTAACCTTATATACAGAACTAACACCGCGCACTTAACCCCATATACCCGCCTCCCCCAACAAGTTTAAAAAACACTATTTACACCTCTATATCACAGTGCCACTATCGCCACACACAGCAAAACCGCTGCAAAAAACACCCGCTTTCAGGCCAAAAAAACACCGGCCTGCGCAAACCTCCCATCCGTACACGGCCCAGGCAAGGGCCGGGGCAGCGCCCGCTAGCACAGGGCCATGCTCAAGACACCTGCCACTGGGCGGAGTTATTTTTGGTCGAAAATGGCCGAAATGTTATTTATTGTCAGTCAATAGATATTGAAATACGCCTATATAGCTCAAATAAAATCGCCAGCGGATTTAAAGGTTGATATTGCAATCGGTTCGCAGTTAATATTTTGCCCGTTCAACTTCGTACCGACCCTTTATCTGTAATAAAGCCGGAGCAACTGTGCTCCTGCCCAGGCCATCGCCACATCATACTGATGCCGGCAGCCTTTATTGATAGGCACAGCCACTCCCTGGACAGGGAGTAATGGTCGTGACGATTCGTTAAGTGCTCTCGCCGGCTGAGCATGTTTGGCACAAAGGAAGCTGCCTTGTTTAAACGAATCTTGATTGTCTGCATTGGCAATATTTGCCGCAGCCCTACCGCCGAACACCTCTTGCGGGTCGCCCTTGCGCCCTCCGACATCGTCGTGAGCTCCGCAGGCCTGAGCGCCGTAAAAAGCAAGCCCATCGAAGCCACAGCGGCGGCCGTTCTAGAAGAACATGGCCACGCCGTGCCTGAACACATTTCCACCCAGCTGACTGCTGCCAAGATAAATGAAGCCGATCTTATTTTGGTCATGGAACAACATCATATTAATGGTGTCCTAAGCCTCGCTCCAGAGGCACGGGGCAAAGTATTCCTGCTGGGCAAATGGCAAGACAACCGCGAAATCAACGACCCGTACCGCCAGGGCAAGCCTGCTTTTGTGCACGCGTACGCACTGATTGACGCCGCCGTAAATGCATGGGCCCAGCGGATCAAACGCTGAGTCATCCCTCGAATTACCGTGAAGATAAGAAACCGACTTATGCAGCAAGCACCCGTGACAAAGCCCCATGAACAAGATGACGATAACGACGAAATCGACCTGATGGGGTTGTTGGGTACGCTGATCGACCATAAATGGCTGATTGCCGGCGTCACGGGCGTGTTTATGGCGGCAGGCGTTGTCTATGCCCTGCTGGCTACACCCGTGTACCAGGCCAATGCGTTGATTCAGGTAGAAGCCAAGAAAAACGATATGCTGGGTTTCTCCGATATCGGCAGCATGCTGGGTAAAGAGTCACCATCCGCTACAGAAATTGAGCTGATCAAGTCCCGTAAGAATATTGGCGCCGCCGTCGATAACCTGAAGTTAGATATTGAGATTGAGCCCAACTACTTCCCGCTGATCGGTGAATTCATCGCTCGGCGCTTCAAGCCAGATATTGAAAATACTGTGGCTAGCCCGTTGCTTGGCATGAACAGTTTTGCCTGGGGTGGAGAAGAGCTAGAACTTTCTGAGCTTGAGCTCCCCCAAGAGCTGCTTGATACAGACCTGACACTGATCAGCGGCGAAGGTGGCAACTTTACGCTGCTCGATGAAGACAACAATCTATTAGTCAGCGGTCAAGTGGGCCAAACTTATGACCAAAATAGAGTAAAGGTGCAGGTTAAAAATCTGCGAGCGAATCCCGGCACAACATTTAATATAGTCCGGTACCCACGACTGACCACGATTCTGACCTACCAGAAAGCTCTGGATGTCTCCGAGAAAGGTAAAGAGTCCGGCATGGTATCGCTAGCACTCGAAAACACCGAACCAAACATTGCTATTCAAACCCTAAATGAAATCGCCCGTCTATATGTTCAACAAAATATCGAACGCACCTCTGCAGAGGCAGCGCAGAGCTTGGGCTTCTTAAAAGACCAATTGCCGCAGGTGCGTAAAGATCTGGAAAAAGCTGAAGACGCGCTTAACAAATTTCAGATACGCAGCAAATCGATTGACATCAGCCTTGAAGCCAAAGCCATTCTCGACCAGATCGTGGCGCTGGATACCAGCATTTCGACCTTGAAGCTACAACAGGCCGAAATGGACCGGAAATTCACCCCCCAGCATCCGGCCTACCGAGCATTAATGGGCCAATTGGCCGAACTGACCAGCAAACAACAACGTCTGGCCAAGCAAGTTGAAAATCTTCCTACTACCCAGCAAGAACTGCTGAGCCTGACCCGTGATTTGAAAGTCAGCACAGAGATTTATACTCAGTTACTGAACAAATCCCAAGAGCTGGATGTAATGCGAGCAGGCGCAGTAGGTAACGTACGTCTGATCGATACCGCCGATGTAGATTTGCGATATCCTGTCAAACCCAAAAAAGCAATGATTATAATAATCGCGACCCTACTTGGCGCACTGCTATCTATTGGCTACGTGCTGTTCCGTAAGGCGCTCAATCGCGGCATCGAAAATCCAGATGACATCGAGAAGCTAGGTTTACCAGTGTACGCCTCGATTCCATTTAGCTCACTACAGAAAATCGAAGATGAAAAGACCCCTCAACGAGGGACAAGAGCATCCCCCCTATTGACGAGCAGCCATCCAACAGATCTGGCCATTGAAGGCTTACGCAGCTTACGAACCAGCCTGCACTTCGCCATGCTCGAGGCAGAAAACAACCGTCTGATGATTTCCGGACCAAGCCCAAAAGTTGGAAAATCCTTTGTTTCAGCCAACCTAGCCGCAGTGATTGCACAATCCGGCCAACGTGTACTCTTAGTAGACGTAGATATGCGCAAAGGCTACATACATAAGATGTTTGGCATAACTACAGAGAACGGTTTATCTGACTTGCTAGCCAAGCGATGCGATATCAACACTGCGATTCATAAAACCGAAATTGAAAACCTTGATGTAATCGGCCGCGGACAAGTCCCACCCAACCCGTCCGAATTATTAATGCATAAGAACTTCAGTGAGTTCCTCGAACTCATCAGCTCAAAATACGATCAAGTGATTCTAGACACCCCACCCTTTTTGGCTGTAGCCGATGCCGCCATTGTTGGTCGCCAGTCCGGTACCAACTTGATTGTGACCCGTTTTGACTTGAACCCAGCACGCGAAATAGAACTAACAATGCGACGATTTGCCCAAAATGGCATTCAACTTAAAGGCGCAATTTTTAACGGAGTTGAGAAGCGGGCCTCTGCAAAGTATGGGTATGGCGCTTACGGCTATTACAACTACGAATACAAGTCGGATAGCATTTAGTTAAAGTAGCTATTAAAGTTCTCATGAGCGTCCTTAATTATTAAGTCACGCTCAATGACTATGCGAGACAAATACAGCACTTACGCTTAGTAAATCTTTACGCTCTCAGGGACTTGCGAATAATCCTGGGGCGGTAGCGTGCCTAATCTTTTTTAGCTCCCCACTCATAGTACAAGCATACAACAACTAAATACTAAAACTGCGCGGACACTTAACTTTTAAATCTCAAAAGCCCTAATCTTAACTGTACAAAGAAGCAGCCAAAGGTTGCAAATCAGGAAGAAATACTGCAGAACACTTAGCGCCATCATCGCAGAGTAGATAAGCAGTAGTGCGGGGTAAAAGTAAGGCGCTACAGTTTTAGGCTCACCTGTCAATCATAAATACTGCGTAGAAACCTAAACTCAATAAAGTCGTAAAGACCAAAAAACACATATTCATTTTACTATCCGTAACACGTTCAAAGGGAATCGACATGAAAGTCACAGTTTTTGGCATCGGTTACGTCGGTTTGGTCCAAGGTGCCGTCCTCGCTGAGGTTGGTCACGATGTAGTCTGTATCGATATTGATGCCGACAAGGTCGAACGTCTTAAGCAAGGTCATATTCCAATTTACGAGCCAGGTCTCGAAGCACTGGTAAAAGAAAACTACTCTGCGGGGCGTTTAAACTTCACCACAGATGCTGCGGCGGGCGTAAAACATGGTGAAGTACAGTTTATTGCCGTCGGTACACCACCCGACGAAGACGGCTCGGCAGACTTAAAGTATGTGTTGGCAGTAGCTGAAACTATTGCTCAACACATGGAAAAGCATCAGATCGTCATCGACAAGTCTACTGTTCCTGTCGGTACTGCAGACAAAGTCAGTGCACGTATCGCACAAGTGCTGGTGCAACGTCAGCGCGAAGACTTGGGCTTTGATGTAGTGTCCAACCCTGAGTTCCTTAAAGAAGGCTCTGCAGTTGCCGACTGTATGCGCCCTGATCGCATAGTTATCGGTACCAGCAGCACAGCAGCTGAAGACGTGATGCGCGAGTTGTACGCTCCTTTCAATCGCAACCACGAAAAAATTATTGTAATGGACGTACGTAGTGCAGAACTAACCAAATATGCTGCAAACTGCATGCTCGCCACAAAAATCAGCTTTATGAACGAAATGGCTAACCTCGCAGAAATACTCGGTGCCGATATCGAAATGGTTCGCCAAGGCATCGGCTCAGATCCACGTATTGGCTATCAATTTCTGTATGCGGGAGTTGGTTACGGGGGCTCGTGCTTTCCCAAGGATGTTCAGGCCCTCATCCGTACCGCTGATAGCATTGACTTTGACGCAAAAGTGCTAAAAGCCGTGGAAACGAGGAACAATGAACAAAAGTCAGTACTATTCAAAAAGATCTTGAAACACTTTAACGGGGAACTGCATGGTAAAACATTTGCGCTTTGGGGGCTTAGCTTTAAACCTAATACTGACGATATGCGCGAAGCCCCAAGTCGAGTACTGATGGAATCGCTATGGGAAGCCGGAGCTAAGGTGCAAGCCTATGACCCAGAAGCCATGGAAGAAACTCAGCGTATTTACGGGAGCCGAGATGATCTGAGCCTATGCGGCACTAAAGAATCTGCACTTAAAGGCGCTCATGCATTAGTAATCGTGACAGAATGGCAAGAGTTTAAGGCACCAGACTTTGAGTTAATTAAGCAACACCTAAAAATGCCTTTAATATTTGACGGAAGAAACCTTTTCGAGGTCAAACGAATGGACAAAAAGAACATTACATACTATTCAATTGGTCGACAAATCTAACGCCAATACTCAACCAAAAAATCACTCTACAAAGGCCTATCCCTCCTTGCTCAAATACATCAAGCGACTAACTCAAAACAAATTTGTTCGCAATGTAGCCATAGTTGCAACGGGAACTGCAGGCGCTCAAGCAATTGCAATGGCCTTCTCACCGGTTATTACCCGAATCTATAGTCCAGATACTTTTGGAGCCATGGGTACGTTCATAGCCATTTTCGATATTATCAGTCCACTGGCAGCTCTAAGCTATCCGCTAGCCATGGTGTTACCAAAGCATGACTCAGAGGCAATAGGGCTAGCAAAGATATCGCTATGGATTGCTCTGTTGACCTCGATAGCAATAACCCTAGCGCTCTATTTTTTTAAAGCCCCTATCATCCACACATTCAACCTGCAATCTATAGAGCCCTATATTTTACTACTTCCAATTACTATGTTTTTTTCAGTGCTTGTGGCCATTACAGGTCAATGGACCATCAGGAAAAAGCTTTTTAATCTCAAGGCCAAGTCGACTATAATTCAATCTCTGATAATCAACATGATGAAATCAGGTTTGGGACTGATTAGCCCTTCAGCTATCATACTTATAGGTACGACTTCCTTCGGATACCTGTTACAAGCCGGACTGACGTGGGCAGGGATAAGGATAAAAAACAAAAAGGAACCGAAGAAAATACAAAGCAATATCAGGTTTAAAGATCTACTAAGACAATACCGCGATTTCGCTATTTTTCGCTCGCCACAGATACTGCTCAATAGTGTTGGCCAAAGCTTACCAATACTTATGCTCGCAAATTTATTCACCCCAGCCTCAGTGGGATTCTATGTTTTAGCGCGAACAGTACTTTTCGTCCCTTCTAACTTAATAGGCGCTTCAGTAGCAGAAGTCTTTTACCCAAAATTTGTCGAAACACTTCACCAAGGTAAAAGCGGAAGAGAAATACTAATTAAAGCATGCGCATCATTAGCTGCCGTAGGATGTATTCCATACCTCATTATAATTGCCTTTGGACCATGGCTATTTTCATTAATTTTTGGAGACGAGTGGAGAGAAGCCGGAGAGTACTCTCGCTGGATGTCAGCCTGGTTATTTGTAGTGCTGACAACCCGACCAATTATTGCTGCCATTCCAGCGCTGTCCCTACAAGGACTTTTTTTAGTATTTGAGGTAATTGCAGTAGCTATACGCATAGTAGCAATACTACTAGGTTATTTTTGGTTTGATTCAGCACTAGGTGCAATAATGGCTTTCAGCTTAAGTAACGTAATAATTTACTCCGCACTTACCGCACTGATAATTAGCAAAGCTTGAAGCTTATTTCTCATACGTACAATGGCCAACTTAGCAGCTTCTAATAACATCAACATCGAACTTATTTAAATTAGCAACTACTAAAAATATCATAACTAACAAGTCAAGAATCAGCAGGCAACAATGACAAATAAATTAAGTAACGACGTCAAACAAGACGAAGAAAACACCCACCACCGAAAACCATTAGTAAGTATTATTCTACCAACCTACAACCGTGCAAAATTTTTAATCGAAGCAATTGATAGCGTTTTAGCGCAAAAAACAAGCTTCCAGATAGAAGTAATCGTAGTCGATGACAACTCAACTGACAACACTTCAGAGATAATGAACTCTGTAAGTGATTCTAGAGTAAAGTACATCGCTCTTAAAAAGCGACATGGTGGCGGCGGGGCCAGGAATAAAGGCATAGAAAAGTCTCAAGGTAAATATATTAGCTTCATTGATAGCGATGTGACTTGGCTACCCTTCAAACTTGAAAAGCAAATATCCAAGCTAGAGTCCAACCCTGAATACGCTTGCGTATATTCAACTTTCTACAAAATAACTCCTGCCGGAAAAAAAGAAATACAGCCTAAAAAAACATACAATGGTTGGGTGAACAATAATTTATTGCATTCAAATTTCATTGATACTCCAACAGCAGTAGTTAGGCGCGACGCTATAGATGAAGTTGGCAGCTTTGATGAAAAACTACCACGCTTTCAAGACTGGGAATTATTCATTCGAATTTCTGAAAAATACCAAGTTTATTGCTTTCAGGACCCAATGATAGAGTCTCTTGACCTACCTGACTCAATTTCTAGAAATGATGCGGCGAGACACGAAGCACTGCTACACATCTACAACAAACATTCAGATGCATTCAAAAAATCCAAAGAACTACATAAAAATATACTTTTAAAATTAGCTAATGCCAACTTCATTCTAGGCAACAAACGTGCAGGAGCACTCTATATAAGTCAAGCAAAGGGCATGCTTAGCACTCTAGAATTGATCACTTACAGCATAATCAGCAAACTCCCAATAAAACTTATTCTCAGCTTGAATAAATTAAAGAAAAGGCTGTGACCTCTAAATTATGCGCATCCAGAATAACGTAAAAATCATTTCACCCTTTTCATCATTTATCGGCGCCTGGTTACTTGTACTATTTCTTTACGCATTAAACGCCAGTGATATATTAGCTTATGACACCATCACAACTATAGGCATAACATTACTAATACTAACACCATTTACTCTTGGTTATTTTTTCACCTCTGCATTCCGCTCAATCATTAAAAAATCAAACCTTATAAAGAATACATACCGAGGAGTATTAGAGGACAATAAAAAGGCGGTAGCTCAACGAGTTAGCTTTATGACTTATCTCTTCATAATAATCTTAGTGGTGGAGATAGCAGTAGAGGGCTACATACCTCTGATCACAATGTTATTGGGCAAAAGTATTTCTCAATTTGATTTTGGCATCTCAAGTGTCCACGGATTTCTCCTCGCACTTGGCGCTATAAATATTACTGCAAGTTACTACGTTTACTTAAAATACAAAGAGAAGAATTTCCTTTTTTTTGTATTCCTATATTTTATTGTCTTTGCTCTTTTAGTTACCCGCAAAATGATGGTCATATCTATCATTCAAATGTTTTTTGTATACATCTGCTTAAGAGGCAAACCTCCAGCAAAGAAAATATATTTATTCGCCACGCTTGCTATTATTGGCATTGTGACGTTCGGAGTGGTTGGCGACATCCGAACTGGTAGAGAAGCTTTTATATCCTTAGCTCACCCAAATTTTGAATATCCCGACTGGCTACCTTCCGGATTTATGTGGGTATATATATACATAACAACCCCATTGCTCAACCTAACAAACGCCATATACACAACATCAACACATACTTACGACCTTCAGTTTGCATGCTCTATGTTGCCTGGCGTTATACGAGAAAGCATTGGCTGCTCTAACGCTGGAATTGGATTCGATAACGACTATCAGATATCAGGTGCATTTAATATTGCAACTGGATATATCTCATTATTTACATCTTGGGGAGTGGCAGGCATTGTTATTTTTAGCACTCTGCACGGAAGTGCTGCATTAGCCTTCTTCTCCAGAGTCAAGCCCACAATAATGAATATCTTGAGCTACTCAGTATTCATGCAAACCACTATGCTACTTATTTTCTCTAATGGCTTTTTTAATTTAAATATCGTCACACAGTTTTTAATATTGGCATTTTGTTTCAGACGGTGCACAAATTTAAAACTAAGCAATTAATTTATTTATGGAGAGCGGTATGAAGAGCGCCGTAATATTCGGTGGAACAGGGTTTATCGGTGTTTTTTTCGCAAAGCTTTTACTTGAAAAAAATGAAGTCAATAAAGTCTACCTGTTCGACAGGGAAGCCATCGATAAGAAAACCAGTGCCTTTAGAAGAAACTTAGTATCTTCCGATTCGCGAATCGAGATAGTTGAAGGTGATGTCCGCGAAACTATTGAGTGGGCTCCCAGAGACCATGTAAGCTTAACAGTGAATTTTGCAGCAGTGCATCGCGAACCAGGGCATGCTGGATTTGAGTACTATGAAACCAATCTATTAGGTGCCGAAAACGTATGTAATTGGGCAGAAAAAGTTGACTGCTCACACTTAATATTCACCAGCTCTATCTCTCCATATGGGCCTAGCGAACAAGAGAAAGATGAGAGTAGCTTACCTGTTCCAACAACGGCCTATGGGGGGTCAAAATTAGCAGCTGAAAAAATACATCAAATATGGCAGGCCCGCGAATCAAAAAAACGACACCTCGTCATTGCTCGCCCGGGTGTAGTTTTCGGACCAGGCGAAGGTGGCAATGTTTCGCGCTTAATCAAGGCAGTGCTACACCGTTATTTTTTCTATACTGGCAATCAAAACACTCGAAAAGCTGGCACTTACGTTAAAGAACTATGTAACGCTATGCTGTGGGCATTAGAACATCAAAACAAAACCGATTCAAAAGTCAGCTTATTTAATATGTCAATGAATCCTGGACCTTCAATCAAGGAGTATGTAGATACTGTTTGCAGGGTCGCCAATGTTAAACGCTCCGTCCCAAGTATTCCTTATCCGCTATTACTAACAGTGGCTTATGCGATTGACCTTGTTGCCCGCCCACTAGGTATCAAGCACCCATTTAGTCCTGTGCGCATTCGTAAACTGGTAAGATCCAACAACATACTTCCCCACTTCTTAGTCGAAAATGGATACATTTATCAGTATGACTTAGAAGGCGCACTGGCCGACTGGAAAAAAGACTGCCCTGAAGAGTGGGCTTAAACCATGCTTACTCCAAAGATAGCTTGCATTATCCCGACCTATAACGGTAGAAATGATCTAGTACGGCTACTTAAGTCGCTGACGAGTCAAACTAGTACCTTCGACCTTTTCATTGTTGACTCCAGCTCTAAAGACGGAACTCTAGAAGTTGCCAAATCACACTGCAGCAACGTACTAAGCATCCCTAGCGCAGAATTCAATCATGGCGGGACGCGGCAATTAATGATTGATCGCAACCCTGGATATGACATATATGTATTCCTCACTCAAGATGCTTATCTAGAAGATCACCAAGCCATTGAGAAAATTGTCTCTCCATTTATTGATGCAAAAGTTGCAGCTGTATGCGGCCGTCAACTTCCTCATCTAGATGCTTCGCCATTAGCTCAACATGCTCGCGCCTATAATTATCCGGCACACACAAGAATCAAGTCGCTTAATGACGCACCAAAACTCGGCATAAAAACAGCATTCATGTCAAACTCCTTTGCTGCTTATCGTCGCGACTCTCTATTAGAGGTCGGTGGATTTCCGCAACATGTAATTTTCGCTGAAGATATGTACACTACAGCAAAAATGTTGTTAGCTGGTTGGAAAATCGCTTATCAGGGAGAAGCTAGCTGCCGGCATTCACATAACTATACAATAACTGAAGAGTTCCAACGTTATTTCGACATGGGCGTTTTCCATGCTCGCGAGCCTTGGATTAGAAATAGTTTTGGTGGCGCAGGCGGTGAAGGACTTAGTTATGTAAAGTCAGAGTTTAAATTCCTAGGGCTCTCTCGGTTTTACCTATGGCCTTCAGCTGCCATCCGCAATGGTTGTAAATTATTAGCTTACAAACTTGGCCAACAGGAGAGCAAGCTATCTATTCCCTTCAAGAAGAGACTAGGTATGTACAAACGCTATTGGGATAGCCCACACGCGGAGAAAAAATAATGCGCGTTATTGTTACCGGCGGCGCCGGTTTTATCGGTTCAGCCGTTATTCGTCATCTGATCGAAAATACCACTTCTGAAGTTGCCAACCTAGACAAGCTAACCTATGCTGGAAACTTGGAATCTCTGGCATCGGTAGAGACATCCCCGCGCTACCATTTTTATCAGATCGACATCTGTGATGCTCAAGCACTCGATGATGCATTTTGTGCATTTCAGCCAACAGCAGTTATGCATCTAGCGGCAGAGTCTCATGTTGATCGCTCAATTGATGGGCCATCAGATTTCATCCAAACCAACATTGTTGGTACATATAACCTTCTGGAGGCAACACGCCGTTACTGGAATGAGTTACCTTCCGATGCCAAGATAAATTTCCGATTCCACCATATATCCACAGATGAGGTGTATGGCGATCTGGATGGTACAACTGAACTATTTACTGAAACGACACCCTATTCCCCCAGTTCGCCCTACTCAGCATCCAAGGCAAGTTCGGACCATCTAGTTCGTGCTTGGCAGCGCACTTATGGTTTACCGGTGCTGCTGACCAACTGCTCTAACAACTATGGCCCTTATCACTTTCCGGAAAAACTTGTTCCCCATGTGATTCTCAATGCGTTGGCTGGCAAACCGTTGCCTGTTTATGGTGATGGTTCGCAGATTCGCGATTGGCTCTACGTGGAAGACCATGCGCGGGCGCTGTTTGAAGTTGCATGCAAAGGCATCGTTGGCGAGACTTACAATATCGGCGGCCACAACGAAAAGCGCAATCTGGAAGTAGTGGAGAGCATTTGCGATTTGCTCGATGAGCTAGTGCCGCTCGCATTGAGCAATGAAGGTATTCGAACTTACAAAGAGCTGATTACATTTGTGAAGGACCGGCCTGGACATGATCGGCGTTATGCAATCGATGCTTCAAAAATTGAACGAACGCTAGGCTGGGTGCCGCAAGAGACATTTGAAACTGGGCTGCGCAAAACAGTGCAATGGTATTTAGATAATGACCAGTGGTGGCAGCGAGTGTTGACTGGTGATTATCGTTTAGGCCGATTGGGCACCGACGTTTGAATTCAATCTATACCAATCAGCACTACTCGAGCTAAGTGTCAGGTAACAGCCAGTTCCCGATTCAAATATCAAAGGATATTAAATATGAAAGGCATCATTCTTGCGGGCGGTTCCGGCACACGCTTGCACCCTATTACCCGTGGCGTATCAAAGCAATTGCTGCCTGTTTACGACAAACCAATGATCTACTATCCCTTATCGGTTTTAATGCTTGCTGGTATCCGTGAAGTACTGATCATTTCCACACCTGAAGATCTGCCTAACTTCCGCAAATTACTTGGTGACGGTTCAGAGTTCGGTATTGAACTTAGCTACGCAGAACAGCCATCGCCAGATGGACTGGCCCAAGCCTTCTTGATTGGTGAAGATTTTATCGGCGACAGCAACGTATGCCTGATCCTTGGCGATAATATTTTCTATGGCTACGGATTCAGCGCGATGCTGGAGCAGGCAGCCAATCGCAAGACTGGTGCAGTCATCTTCGGCTATCACGTTAGCGACCCGGAGCGTTTCGGAGTAGTTGAGTTTGATACGACTGGAAAAGCAATGTCCATCGAGGAAAAGCCCACTCAACCGAAATCAAACCATGCTGTAACAGGATTGTATTTCTATGACAACTCAGTTGTCGAAATTGCAAAACAAGTAAAGCGCTCTGCCCGTGGCGAATTGGAGATCACCGATGTAAATAACGCTTACCTCCAGCGCGGCGACTTGCATGTGAGCTTGTTGGGCCGTGGCTTTGCATGGCTGGACACAGGCACTCACGACTCGTTGATGGAAGCCAGCCACTTTGTTCACACCATTGAAGCGCGCCAAGGCCTGAAAGTTGCTTGCCTTGAAGAAATAGCATATAACCAGGGCTGGCTATCAGCAGAGCAGTTGGCATCTCAGGCCGAAGCCCTCAGCAAGACTGGTTACGGACAATACTTGGCGCGCCTGCTTACTCTGGAGGCTAGTAAGTGAAGGTTATTGAAACAGCTTTGCCAGGCGTATTGATCATTGAGCCTAAGGTATTCGGTGATCAGCGCGGCTTCTTTCTCGAAACCTTTCAGGCCGAACGTTATCGTGAAGCCGGTATCACGCAGCCCTTCGTCCAGGATAACCACTCTCGTTCGCAGAAAGGAGTGTTGCGCGGTTTGCATTTTCAGCGATCGCGACCACAAGGCAAGTTGGTCAGTGTAAGCCGAGGTTCAGTCTATGATGTCGCGGTGGATATTAATCCGGAGTCACCGACTTGCGGTCAATTTGTAGGCGTAGAGCTCAACGATGATAATCATCGTCAATTCTGGGTTCCACCGGGCTACGCACATGGATTCTGCGTACTAAGTGACACTGCTGATTTTCAGTACAAGTGCACAGACCTGTACTATCCTGAGGACGAAGGCGGCCTGATCTGGAATGACCCTGAGGTCAATATTCCTTGGCCGATGGAGACACCAAAGTTGTCTGCAAAGGATCAATCCAACCCTACTCTACGCCAGTTACTGGAAAGGTAGGTTTAGCGTCCATTATCATTTCTGGTGTTCTGAGAAAAGCTATCCCTAGAGCATGAGTCAGCATTCAGAGAGCAGATGACGATTGAACTCATTTGCCGTTTATACCCGCTCAAGCATGCGATATTCACTGCTATATGAAGCTCTACGTTATAAATCGTCAGCTACCCGCACCTGTTGGCGCGGGTAGTCTTAGGGCGGTATTGTGAAATTAAATGCTCGCGATGAAACGACTTTGGCTAAAAGTTTGTCGTATCATGCAGCACCCGAGCACTTGATGTGAGTTCGTAACATCAAGTACTTACGCTCAAGCAGCAACGTCAATACTGACTGGATTTTCAAAAGGATTTCCCTATGAATAAATTTATCGTTTCCGCACTGACCCTGGCCTTGAGCACTACTGCTTTTGCCGCCGAACCTGTTGCAGCACCTGCTGACGACGCTGTAGCTGAAGCACCCGCTGCAGAAGCAGGTTCCCTGGCAACTGAAACCGGCGTTCTGGGTGGCGTAAGCACTACTACCGCAGTTGGCTTGGGCGTTGCCGCAGCAGCCGGCATTGCAGCCGCAGCTTCGGGCGGTGGTGGTGGTGGCGGTGGCAACGGCGGCACTACTGGTACTACAGGCACTACTGGCACCACGGGCACTACCGGTACCAACTAAGTACCTGCCAGGTCGAAAGGACTAAACCACCTGGAAAATTCCAGGCATTTGATTTTGATGTGTTTCCTTTACAAGTGTCCTCAATGATGATTCGTAGTTTGTCGCTCGCGGTACTTGCAGGGTTCGCCCTGCAAGGTTGTATGTTTGCGCCCGGTCAGTACCTGGATACCAGTGAGATCGGAACTGAAGGCTCTCCAGAAAGCAGTCGGGTCGAGTTAATCCCCATCACCCCAAAACTGATTGCGCAAAACGCGGCGACCTACGTTTCAAGCTCGGTGCCGGCAGAATTGCTCGCATTCAAGCCTAAGGCTTATCGGATCGGTGCCAACGATGTGCTGTATATCACCGTTTGGGATCATCCGGAGTTGACAGCGCCTTCCGGCCCGCAACAACAAATTGATTCTAACGGTCGCTTGGTGCGTCCTGACGGCACAATCTTTTATCCTTATATTGGGCGGGTAGAAGCAGCGGGCAAAACCATTGAAGAGCTGCGATTGACTATTGCTGATCGCCTTCAGCAATACGTTGACAGCCCTCAGGTGGACTTGAACGTTTTGCGTTTTGCCAGCCAAAAGGCAATTCTTGCCGGTGCCGTCACCAAAGCCGGACCGATGCCTATCACTACTTCACCGCTAAGTGTGGTTGAAGCTCTGGGTGCAGCTGGTATTCAGTCATCAACTGCAGATATGTCCGGCCTCATACTGACCCGTGACGGTCAGGAATACGTGCTGGATATCGATGCTCTGAACAACAACGGTTCACAGCTACAGAATGTGTTTTTGAAGGACGGCGACCAACTGTACCTGCCTTATAATGACCGCAAAAAAATCTATGTTATGGGTGAAGTGCTTTCTCCCCAGGCAATACGCTTCAAAACCAAAAACATCAACCTTGCTGATGTGGTCGGTTCCGTTGGTGGTTTGAATCAGACCACCTCCAACGGCAATGCGCTTTATGTGATACGTGGTGCCGAGAACCTTGAGACGCAACCAGTCAAGGTCTTCCAGCTAAATGGAGAGTCGCCGGTATCCTTTGCGATTGCCCGCCATTTTGAGCTGAAGCCTCAGGACATCGTCTACGTTGGCCCTGCACAAGTCACCCGCTGGAACCGTCTGATCAGTCAATTGCTGCCATCGGCAACCATTCTGGGTACAGGCGCTGCAGCCGGTAACAACCTCAGTGAAGCCAGCAGCCGATAAGGTTTGAGCCGTTTTGAAAACTCTTCGTAACCGCTCATGCCTGATGGCGTGCCTGTTGCTGTGTGGCTGTAGCCCGCTGATGCAGGGTTCTCTCGATACCTTTAAGGCCGCCGTGCAAGGCGTGGAGCCGCTGCAGTTGACAGCCGCCGATGTCGCGGCCGTGCCTTATGCGCAAATCCTGGTGACAACACCTTCCAGTGAAGGTGTTATGGCCAGACTTCGCCAGCAGGGCGACCTGCAGTACTGGGTCGCCTCGGGCAAACAAGTATTGCTGATGCGTAACGGCCTGGTGGTTCGTACCACCGGGCTGCAACCCGGCCTGGATGGCACCCGTTTCGACGGGCAGTCACCATTCAAGCGCGGTTTGCAGCATGTGGCGGATGGCGAGCGCAGCACGCGCTGGATCGATATCTATCAGGGTGAGCAGGTTGGCCTAGCGGTGAATAGCCGCTTTGTGCGTAAAGGCCTGGAAACCGTGACCATTCTCGACAAACCTTATGTGCTGCAGCGCATCGATGAAAAATTTGAAATTCCGGCCCTGGGCTTTAGCGGCACCAACCATTTTTGGGTGCGACCCGAAGACGGGGTGATCCTGCAAAGCGAACAATATGTTACGCCAGGGCTTGAGCTACGCATTGTCCATCTGCGCCCTGACTGGGAGGCTGCCCAGTGATCTCTTTTAAAAAACTGGCCCTGTGCGTGCTGCTTAGTCATACCGCGATCAGTCAGGCCGCCGTATCCGTCAGCGGTGATGTGCTTAAACCCGTCAGCGTGGCTTATAAACCCGGCATGCGTTTACTGGATGTAATCAGTCAGGCCCGGCCCAACCCTGAAAGCTACTGGCTGGCAGCCGCATGGCTGCATCAGCCGGAAGTTGAGAAACAAACGCGGCTGAAGGTAGGGGTGCTGTTTGACCTGAAAATGCTGCAGCGCGGCGCCTTGCTCAATAACAACCACGGCCTCGCGGCGGTGGCGGCACGCCTGCACCAGGACATCAGCCAATTGCCTGTCACTGGCCGTAAAGTGGTTAACCTAGACCCGATCGCGCTGGAAGTCGGTTTTGCCCACAACTATCTGCTCAGTGATGGCGACAAGGTTAGTTACCCGGCGCGCACCGATAGCGTGACCGTACTGGGCGCCGTGGAGCACGACTGCACCCTGCCCTATCAACCTCTGCAGCAAGTACGTGACTACCTCGACAGCTGCCCGCGGCTAAAAGAGGCAGAGTCGGACTTCTTGTGGCTGATACACCCTGATGGCACTTACAAGCGTGTTGCCATTGCTGCCTGGAACCGTGAGGACGGCATATATGCCGTGGCGGGCAGCAAGATTCTGGTGCCCGTGCGCAATGACAATGCCGATTTGCCCACACCTGATTTAAACGAGCAGTTGGCGCAATTCCTCGCCACCCAACCGCTGGCTGAGGTTGCACCTTGAAGTTACGTTTTGTTGTTGTCGCCTTGTTACCCTACAGCCTGGCCCATGCGGAGCCACGCTATACCCAGAATGACTTTGGTGGTGTCGGCCTGCTGCAAACACCCACTGCACGCATGGCCCCTGCAGGTGAGTTAAGCCTGAACGCCAACCGCACCGAACCCTATTCACGCTATAGCCTGTCCTTGCAGCCTCTTGACTGGCTGGAAGGCACGTTTCGTTATACCTCTATCAGTAACATTAAATACGGACCGGCCGATATTACTGGCAACCAAAGCTACAAGGATAAAGCGGTAGATGCGAAAGCACGCCTTTGGCAAGAAAGCCACTGGCTACCGGAAGTAGCACTGGGTTTTCGCGATATCGGCGGTACCGGCCTGTTCTCCAGTGAATACTTTGTGGCCAACAAACGTTACAAGAACCTGGATTTCAGCCTGGGGATTGCCTGGGGTTATATCGGTAACCGTGGCGACCTGGACAACCCGCTAGGGTATTTCGATGATCGCTTCGACACCCGCCCCGATACTGAAGGGACGGGGGATGTAAACACCAGTTCTTATTTTCGGGGCAAGCCGGGATTGTTCGGCGGCGTTGCGTATCAAACACCGTGGGCGCCTTTAAGCCTTAAGATTGAATACGACGGTAACGACTACAAACATGAGCCTAAAAACAACAACCAGGTTCAAGACTCCCCGATCAATATCGGCGCAGTCTACAAGCTGAACGACAATATCGATCTGACCGCAGGCTGGGAGCGCGGCAATACCGCCCTGTTCGGTATCACCTTGCATACCAACTTTGTCAGCCGCAAGGCTCCGGTCAAAAGTTATGATCCGCCGGCGCAACCACTACCAGCACAGGCACCTGTCGCGCCTCTGGGAGAGGTCGACTGGGCTACGGTATCGCAACAGCTGGAAAAAAATGCCGGCTATAAAGTCGAGCGAATCGCCCAGCGCGATTCCGAACTGATGGTATATGGCGAGCAGTCCAAATATTTCTACGCAGCTAAAGGCGCAGGCCGGGCCAGTCGTATTCTGGACAATACCGCCAATGATCAGATCCAGTGGTTTACGATGGTGAACAAGCGTTATGACATGCCCGTGGAAGAAATCAGCGTCCCGCGCTCGACCTTTCGTGACGTGGTCAATAACGAACAGGATCTGGTCAATCTGCATCGCACCACCGAGGTCAACCGCGCTACTGCCCACTATGATAAAACCTTGTATCAGCACAAGCCTGACCCCTTTACCTATGGCTTTGGTCTGGGCTACCAGCAAAACCTCGGTGGGCCTGATGGGTTCCTGCTTTACCAGATAAGCGCTTATGCCGAGGGGCAATATCGCTTTACCCCAAATACATGGGCAAGTGGCGGGATCAGCGTCAACCTGCTGAACAACTTCGACAAGTTCAAATATGACGCGCCAAGCAACCTGCCCCGCGTACGTACTGACTTGCGCCAATATGTCACCACCTCAGATATCACCATGCCCGCCTTGCAACTTAACAAGGCCAAACGCCTGGACCAGGATCTATATGGCATGGTCTACGGCGGCTATCTGGAGTCCATGTATGCCGGTGTCGGCGGCGAACTCTTGTATCGCCCCATGGGTGAACGCTGGTCGATCGGTGCCGATTTGAACTATGTGCGGCAGCGGGAATTTGACCAGGGCTTTGGCCTACGTGATTACCGCACAGTAACCGGCCATATCACCTCTTACACCAAGCTGCCATTCGATCTGGACGCCGCAGTCAGCGTAGGTCGATATCTGGCCCGGGACTGGGGTACCACCATTGATATCTCCCGCGAATTTACCAATGGGGTTAAGTTCGGTGGCTGGGTAACCCGCACAACGGCATCCAGTGAAGAATATGGCGAAGGTAGTTTCGACAAGGGTATCTATATCTCGATTCCGTTCGACGAGATGATGAGTGTCTCGACCATGAGCCGCGCCAATATCGCCTGGGCACCGCTTACGCGGGACGGTGGCGCCATGCTGCATCGCCAGTACTCGCTGCATACCATGACCGATGGCCGCAATCGTGATGCCTTCTATGAAAACTTCGAGAAGATCACCGAGTGAGGCAGCTGATTCAACGCCTGGTTGATCTGCCCTTCTGGCTGCGCGCACTGCTGTTTTTGGCCGTGTGCGCTGGCCTGCTGTTTACCGGTTTGCGCACGCGGCCAATTCCGCAGGTTTTTGCCCAGGAAGACAAGCTGCATCACTTTATTGGTTTTTTCGCCCTGGCATTCAGTTGCCGCCTTGCATTTTTGCATATCCGGCTACTTTGGCTCGCCATTAGCTGCGTGCTGGCAGGACTGCTGATTGAATATGCCCAGGCTCTTCTGCCCTTGCGCACTGCTTCGTTTTACGACGCGCTTGCCAATACGGCAGGGGTAGCCCTGGGCCTTGCAGTGGCAGGGTGCTGTTCGCGCCATAGCATTAAGGATTGAATAAGCGCTATGGGCATGCTATCGCGGGCCGATTTTACTGTTGGCAACGGTATTTATCCTGAAAAATCGACCTTCGATATTTATAAGCTGACAAATTGCCAGCTAAAACAACACTAAATGTAGTAAATGTTATAAAATGTCTGCTTCGATATCGGCTTATATGGCAAAATCCCACAGCCTCTAAGTACTTGGGTTAGGTGATATGCTTGCCGCAGGATGCACTACCGATATTCAGGCCCCCAAAGCGCTTAATTTTTTTTACAGCGAAGCGCTGGTCGAAGATATAGCACAGCTTGTCACTGCTGAGGTGAGGCATCTTGACGCCTGCGATACCCTGGGGAATATGGCTTACGATTTTAGTCGCACAGAAGCTGTTTTTATTGAAGTGAATGCACCGGAGGCCATCAATGATGGTCTGGAATTGCTCAAGCATATCCGCCTGCTCAATCAGGTCGCCTGTATTTTTATTCTGGTAACCCATAACAAGTCTTTCAGCAGTATCAATTATTACCTTGCCGGCGCCGACCACTGCATCAAGTTACCAACTGACCTGCTGGAAAAGCAGGCCGTGCTGTTACGCACTTTCGAGGAATCACACTGGGCCACAAACACCCGTTTGACCCTTGATCGCACACGACTGTTATTGTGCAGCGACAGGCAAAAAATTGAAATTTCATACACAGAAATGATCATTATCGACGCACTGATACAGGCGCCTCAGCATGTACTGAGCCAGGACAGCATTGCCAAAACCCTGGATCCCAATATTGTTTTTTATGACCCGCGGGCACTGGAAAAAACCATCAGTCGCCTAAGAACAAAGATTAAAAAAGCTTATAACCTGGAATTGATCTTTAGTGTTCGCGCATTCGGATATCGACTGCGTCGGGGCACTATCCTGAAATAACTATTACTTCATGAGCTGCGCTGCAGACCGCTGTAGTTCGCCACTAGGCATCAGCCTGACACCGACGAATGGAGACGTTGAAGCATGAAGGTAACACTCAGATTTTCCGCCTATCTACCCTCGGCCAATCACAGTCCGATTGCACATACCTATGGCTTGCCCTGCGCAACCTATCAACTACAGCCTGCAAACCAGCAGACCTGCGAATCCGACCGTCATCTATGGCGCAAGACGCATTTCGCACCCTGGGGTTGCTGGGCAAATGCACAACATGGCATGGTATCTACCTTCAATCACGTGTCAGAGGTTTCTCGCGCGATAACGGTAAGCAAACCTTACTTGCTGGACATCCACCCCTACTCCCCGGGCCTGACTGTTATTCCTACTTTGAAAACTACCCCGACCTCCCCAGCCACTACCGCCACCGCACACTATTCCAGCAGCCCTGATACCTGGTTATTTTGCTTTGAGGCACAACAGCTGTGCAATAACACCGCCTGCATTCAGCTGACCGCCATTGAATCACTGCTGATCAAGACCTTAAGCCAAAGAGATGAGCGCATTTGCAGCAAGCAGGAACTTATTATCGGCATTAATAAAGACACATACAGCTATAGCGGCTTGGAAATGTGCCTGAGCCGACTGCAGAGCAAGTTTAAAGCGGTGTTTGGCGAGCGCCTGTTTCGCTCGGTACGCAATCGTGGTTATTGCCTGGTTCAAGATGTGCAAGTCGCCTAATAAGTGGCATAACGCAATCATCTAACTACCAGATACAGGCAGTTAGCTATTATATCGACATCACTCCACGCCATAATTTTTTGATTTATTGAAAATAACATCTGACCCAAGCATTGTTATAAAACGTCGACCCCCTGCTACTGATAACCTTTACTATCAAGGTTTCGTGTGGCCACTATCTACTTCAGTTATAGCGCCACTCAACGCCTGCACATGGAAGAGTGCTGTGATTTATTCCTGTCAGTTGCTCCCATAGTCAAGTACTTATCACAAGGCTGCTACCTTGATTCATACACGTCTAGATCGTAAAACCGTGGCCAGAGGGCTTACTTTTTGGGGGCAGTGGGCTGTCGCCATGGCTTTTGTCATTGCCTTGTTGATGTCACTGGTCTATACCAAATTCGGCAGCGTCGATATCCATTACCGCATCCTCGCCGTTCTGACCCTGCTGGTATCAGTGCCCGCCTATTCCGCCACCCATGTTTACTATAAAAGGCACACGGCTTTTAACGGTTGCGTCCGCCTGTTTCTCGGCTGGACCCTGACCCTGGCGTGCATGAGCACCATTGGTTTTCTGACCAAATCCGGCGAACTGTTTTCCCGGGAAACCCTGCTCAGCTGGGCCGCGCTGGGCTTTCTGGTACAGGTGCCGCCGTATTTGATATTGCATCGGCTGTCCAGATTTTATCACCAGCGTAACAACCACCATTACAACAGCCTTATTATTGGTTCTGATGGTGTTGCCCTTAAACTGGCCGACAGCTTTATTCAGCAAAATCATTTTCCGCTGGTGGGGGTGGTCAGCGCTTCGCCTTTTGAGGACGCCACCAATTCCCCTCTGATCGTGGGTGAACTGGCCCAGCTACGCTCACTGATTACCGAGCACAATATCCGCCGGCTGTATATTTCCTTGTCCCTACAAGAAGCCCAGCGTATTGAAGCCCTTTATATCGATCTGCTTGACCTGAATGTCGACGTGGTCTGGGTACCGGACCTGGACAGCATGATGCTGCTTAACCATTCGGTCAGTGAAATTGGCGGCCGCCCGGCCATCCATTTGAATGAAAGCCCGCTTACCAGCTATCCAACTGCTGCCTTGAGCAAGGCATTGATGGAGCGCTCGCTGTCACTGGTCGCCATTATCTGCCTGAGCCCGGTGCTTGCAGCGATTGCCATTGCCGTGAAGTTATCGTCCCCCGGCCCTATCCTGTTTAAACAGCATCGCCATGGCTGGAATGGCAAAGTCATCAAGGTATGGAAGTTCCGCTCCATGCAAGTTCATGATGACAAACAGGTTAAACAAGCCAGCCGCAACGATTCACGGGTAACAGCAGTTGGCCGCTTTATCCGCCGCACTTCGCTGGATGAACTGCCGCAACTGTTTAATGTGTTACATGGCGATATGGCATTAGTGGGGCCACGTCCTCACGCCGTTGCCCATAACGACTATTACACTGGCAAGATTCACGCCTATATGGCCCGCCACCGTATCAAACCCGGTATTACCGGCCTGGCACAAATCAGCGGTTGCCGCGGCGAAACCGACACCATTGAAAAGATGCAAAAACGCGTTGAGATCGATCTTGATTACATTAATAACTGGTCGCTCTGGCTCGATATCAAAATCATGATCAAGACACCGCTGACTTTGATCTCGAAAGATATTTACTGACAGTAGAGCGCCCTACCTCTGTGGGAGCAAGCCTGCTCGCGATGTTCTTTAAAACTTCGCGAGCAGGCTCGCTCCCACCCACTGAATAGCTTCACTCCCCCCGTACCTCCCGCCCCTTACTCCCTCCGTGACTCTTCCTTCAAATTCGCACTCAACACCCCCTCCGCAATAACAACTCCAACACTCTTATCCATCTTTAGTTGCCAGCCATTAAATTGGCGTCAATATACCCGCCAATTAACCCACTCTAACCACTCAACAAAACAATCTCATCTTCTCGACAGAAAACATACATGGCGATATGATATCATCCCATCAATCAACCCCCACCCAAACAGGATGTTTTGTGTGCCGAAGTTCTTTTATACGGACTGCGTAATAACCGATCTTAAACAAATAGACTTTCACCGTGACGAGTTCACTGCCCGTATCAATGGGCGCACGGCCAAACGCCTGGCCATGACCCATGACCTTTATCACCACCTGATGGGCGCTGACCGCAGTGGCAAAAGCCGGGTCTGGTTTTACGCCCCCGGGTTCAATAAAGCGCTGGTTATCGCCGCTGTACGGCCTGCCGGCCAAGAGCACAGCCTGCTGCGCAATCGCGCAATCAGCAGCCCTTATAAAATGCTGTTCAGAACCCTGCTTGCCGGCCTGCTGGCCTGGTTCGCCACCTGGGCCTTGCTGGCGATTCCTGTGCTGACCTGGTACGGCGCCAACGCGCAAAAGGGCGTGCCTTTACTGGAAACCCTCAGCCTGCAGATCGGGATGGGGGTTGCGCTGCTGAGCTTCTGCTATTGGCTGTGGGTTCGGGTAAAAATGCACCGGCTGGAGCGCTGGCAAGCGGGGGATCTAACGCCTTATACCCAGGCGCATATTTCTACATCTGAGCCCACCCCACAGGCCATACCCAAAGCTGTCACAGAGCCCACCCCGGAGCTTGTCGATTAACCACTGGCGGTTACCCACGCCAGCGGTTTTGCCCCCCTTCTATATCCCTGGGTACCGGGGGCAGCCCTCACAGCGTTCGTCAGGTGCAATGGATGGCCATTCTTTATTTTCAGCTTTTAATCATCGTTACTCTTTACCTCGCGAGCCTCGTCGGTAAAAAGTCATTGGTTATTGCCTGTGCTGCATGGTCTTTATTTACCCTTGCAAAGGTGTTTATCCCCGGCTTGCTCCTGCTCCAGTTGCTGACTATCTGGGCCTGCTATTGGCTTTTTAAGCGCAAAAAAAACAACACCGTGCAGGCGCCTGCCTCAGCGCCTGCCGATGAGCAGCCGACAGCCGCAACGCCCATTGAAAGTCCGCCTGCGGAGGGCGCTTTTCTTCGTTCTATCGAGACGCTAAACACTGCCGTCTCGTCCTTCAATGCCTCGGTCTGCTTGAGCCTTGAGGTTGATAAAGCCACTGCCTCGCTCGCAGCCGTGGTGTTCACTGAGAAACTTGGCACTGAAAAGGCCCTGCTACGCGCGCAAGCGGTGTTAAAGCTGGCAGCCTGGCGCCAGGAACATGGCGAGAAAGGTTGGGCGCACTATCTGCAAGCGCAGGCCATGTACAGCAAAGCGCTCGAGCTCAGTACCAGCGGCGCCGTGGCCGCATCTGCAGCCGAGTGGAGGCTTGCCGATTTTTCCCGCGCCCCCGGTGAGGGAGATAGCCCTCTGGCGATTGCCATTGAGGCCAAAAAGCGCCAGCTTCAAAGCGAGCGGGACAGGTTTTTCAGGGATATTGTTGAGCAAGTCTGGGCTAACGTCCCCCTTCGCACTGCCATGGCTGATGAGCTGTGCAAGATGGGCGGCGAAAAGACCTGGGAGTGCATTTCCCGCATAGCGGCGCAGGTCCACAAACCGCCTGCGCGTCTTACGTTCGGCGCGGTACTGGGCAAGGTGCAGACGTCAACGGCTGATGGTCACACACCCGTGGTACTCAGCCCTGTCTCAATAGGCTATTTCCCCGGGCTTCTGCGCAAACAGGCACTCGAGACACGGGTGCGCGCCCTGCAACTGCCCTATCTGGTTCATTTCACCCGGGTCGAGAACCTGCCTTCGATCATGCAGCATGGCCTGTGCTCCATCACCACCCTGAATAAGCAACAGATTGACTTCAGGTTTAACGATCATTTACGTCTTGAGGGGCAGCCCAGCGCCATTTGCCTATCTATCGGCCATCCCAATGACAAAATGTTCGCCAGTTACCGCTGGAAAAACCCTGAGCAAGGCTGGGCCGTACTGGTGATTGATCGCAGCGTTTTATGGGCACTGGATACGGCATTCTGCACTCTGAATGCTGCAGATCACCGAATTCGCCAACGCCCCCTCGATGACCTTAAAACCCTGGACGCCTTCGACAGCCTGTTTATGCCGTTGAGCCATCTGCCCTCCCGTGAAGAAAGCAGGCTGTTGCCCTGCGACCCTACCGATGTACAAGCCGAGGTTTTAGTCTTCGACATATTGCCGCCCGAGCTTATCAAGGGCGTGGTTTTCAGTGACCCGCACAGCCTGCAAACGTATAAAGACTGCATAGCAGACAAACCTGCGCACCTGCACACTGAGAGCCGTGGCTTTCTCGGCGCAAGAACCTATGCGCGCAAAACCGGATGGACTTATTGATGGCCAGCAGACCCGTTTTTATCCCTGCCCTTGAAGGCCAGGCACTGGTGAGTACACGCAACCTGGACTTCCAATGGTTTGCAGGCCTGAGCCTGTCCCAGAAACAAAAATCCATCGGCGCACTGCATCAGGCAGCCCATGCATTACCCGGTATGGACAAGGTGCTGGAGGTGTCCAGCAAGTCCACGGAGCCTCTGGGCGTCGCCCTCAGCGCGTTTAATCTGTGCTTTGCTCACTCGGTGCCCGGCCATTTCTTGAGTGTCGAATGCGCTTTCCAGGGCAGCAAGGTGTTCGAACAAGGCGGCCCTTTTACCGATATCTATGCAATGACCTCCCGCGAGGCAAAACGTGATGAGCGGCTGCGTTGTTCTGGCAGGCTTACAGGCTTCGAGTTCGCGAACGTGCAATGGCCACTGGAACCGCAAACAGCGTTTTATGACTGGCTGTATATCAGCGCGCTGAAACACCGGGCGGACCTGGCGGAGCCACTCTCGGCCTATTCTGCGTTCACCGACATTGAGTTCAACCCGCAAAAGTCCATCAATTGCCAGGCTTACTCGGTTGCGCTCTTCGTATCCCTGCAGCAGAGAAACCACCTCGAACAGGCCACTGCGTCGCCAGCGGCCTTTCTCCGTTATTTAGGCTCCAGACCTGTGGTCAGCGCGCAGCAGGACGACCTGTCGCAGGGGCGGCTGTTCTGAACTTGCCCAGGTAAAGACGCGGCCCGCTCCATTGTGATCGACAAACCATGGCTGGACAGGGAGCACCTCTGGCAGACACGCTTTTGCACCAAGACCGGGCGGGTCGAAGAAAGCGGCTTCGCCAACCGCTCAGATCCAGCCCGGTGCCTGGCCGCCGTACTCAGGTAGATTCAGCACAACTTCTGTTCCGCAGTTCGACCCATTCCTCAAGCCTCTGGCTGACCCAGCCCTGATAGCCGTCTTCCTTGTAAACAAACGGATTTTTGACTGCGCCGGTTCCGAGGTCGACATACATCAGGCGCATGCTCAACAGGGTGCCGTCCTTATGCTTGACCCCTCCGTATTGGCAGGTCACCTCATCATTGTGCGGTGACCCGGAATCATTGGCAGCCTTGAATGCGAGCCTGATGGCCGGGTAAAGAAACGTGCCCTGCCCCTGTTCAACAATGGTTTTGTAGCGCGTACGAATTTCCAATGCAGTCGTATCAGCCACGGGCAAGGTTTCAAGCCCTTCGGGGAAGATGCGCGCCCTGAGCAGGACCACCTCTTCGGGGTTCTTGACCAGTTTAAATACCGCCGCTGCGCAGTTCTCGAACATTCCATAGGCCAACCGGGGATTGCTGCCAAAGCGGTAATAACTGAACAGCGCGACCAGCAATCCGATGCTCAGAATCACAGCCAGGGCTACCAGCACTCTTCTGTAAATAGGTCGCACCTTTATGCTCCAGAAGCTAAAGCGCAGAACCTAGCACCCGACTTCAAGGCTGTAAGTAAGCCTTTTCTGACAGATATCTCTTATGCAACTGCTGCCCCTCTGCCTCGCAATCAACACGCCATGGCCCAAAACGGGCAAGCGCCGGGCATTCAACTGACACCCGTATCGGTCGCAGCGGTCTCGGGCTATTGCTTGACCCCAGCATGCCGCGCAATGCTTCTCACACCACGCCTTATCTCATTCTCAGCAAAAGCGGTATGCGGGAGTCCTGGTAAATGATGCCCACTCATTCGGACGCCACCCCTAAAGCTTCGGAACGCCTCATTTTCCTGTAGCCAATAAAAAAGTCTGCAGACCCTAGCACCCTATTCAAGCTGGGCTAACTTCGCGCCAGCAAGAACGGGACTCCAGCAATGGGCGCTCGCGGCAACGGCGCCCATTGCTGCTGGATAACGAGTAACGATGTCACTCGCAATGCCACTGAGGTTATTTCTCCTCTCTCCATGCTCCATGCCCAGGGATTTAGCATCTTGAACTCATCAACGTCCTTTTATGAGATCCAAAGATCTTCTGCTAAGGTCGCGGGATCACACTGTCCGACATTCTCCCTGGGCGTCTCTAGTGAAAAAGTGAAAGTCAAGCTCCGATGGTCGCACATCTGGTTTCTGATTCTGATGTAGAGGTTCAGATAGATCTCTATTTCAACATTCACCAGCATTCAGGCATTATGCGTTGCCTTTAAATCGCCCCCCCCCAGCCACGCTACAGCAAGGAAAGCAATTTCAGAATGAGCATTGAGAGTAGAAAATTTAGAGATGACATTAATGGCCTTCGTGCATGAGCCGTAATAGCAGTCATCTTCTACCATTTCGGCGTGTATGGATTTGCAGGCGGATTTGTTGGTGTAGATATATTCTTCGCGATATCTGGTTTCCTGATGACTGGCATTGTAGTTGAGGGCCTAGAGCGCAGTAAGACTACGCCGTTCTCTGTAATCGGATTCTATATGGCCAGAGCACGCCGTATTTTGCCCGCTCTAATTGCTCTTTGTGCGGCATTACTAGGCTCTGTACGTAAAGTATTGTCGCAAGCACCGCATAGCGCAGGCCAATGAGACCATCGCCGCAAAACTTGTTG
>NZ_WIWH01000043.1:0-43243 GCF_009600035.1 Pseudomonas sp. FSL R10-2964
TGGCTCCACGACCTGGACTCGAACCAGGGACCCAATGATTAACAGTCATTTGCTCTACCAACTGAGCTATCGCGGAACTACATATTTCAATTTGTAACGTTGTTGCCTTACTGCTTAGCAACACTCTTCGAGTTCTTCGCATCGCTGCGTTGGCGTCTCTGAGGTCGGCTATTCTACAAACTTTAAAAGCCTTGTCAACCCTTATTTTTCGTTAGAAGACAATTACTTAGCTCTTCCAGCGGGCTTCTCGGTTTGGGCCAAGTCGCTATTACGGGTTGCTTGCTGCGGGGCGCATATTACAAGCGTTTTCCTTACAGATCAACACCCTAGAAAAAAAAGGCCTCGCAAAGCGAGGCCTCTGTTAAAACACCGCTTTCAAACCTTATGCGAAGACGATTTCGTCGTCCTTCACGCTGGCTGTCACGGTGGTGCCAGGCAAGAACTGACCGGACAGGATCAGTTGTGCCAGCGGGTTTTCGATCCAGCGCTGGATCGCACGTTTCAGAGGGCGTGCGCCATAAACCGGGTCGTAACCAACCGCAATCAGCTTGTCCAGAGCATCCTGGTTCAGCTCAAGGCTCAAGTCACGCTCAGCCAGACGACTGCGCAGACGACCCAACTGGATTTCGGCGATGCCAGCAATCTGATCACGGGCCAGAGGCTCGAAGATCACCACTTCGTCGATCCGGTTCACGAACTCCGGACGGAAGTGGGTGCTGACCGCATCCATCACCGCTGCACGCTGTGCCTCGCGATCGCCCACCAGCTCCTGGATCTGTGCAGAGCCCAGGTTGGAGGTCATCACGATCACCGTGTTGCGGAAGTCCACGGTACGGCCGTGGCTGTCAGTCAGGCGACCGTCTTCCAGCACTTGCAGCAACACGTTGAACACGTCCGGGTGAGCCTTCTCGACTTCATCCAGCAGGATCACCGAGTAAGGCTTGCGCCGTACCGCTTCGGTCAGATAACCGCCTTCTTCGTAGCCCACATAGCCTGGTGGTGCACCGATCAGTCGAGCCACGGAATGTTTCTCCATGAACTCGGACATATCGATCCGCACCATCGCCTCTTCAGTATCAAAGAGGAACTCGGCCAGCGCCTTGCACAACTCGGTTTTACCCACACCGGTCGGGCCGAGGAACATGAACGAGCCGCTAGGACGGTTCGGGTCACTCAGGCCGGCACGGGAACGCCGCACGGCGTTGGACACAGCCACTACGGCCTCGTCCTGGCCAATCACGCGCTCATGCAACAGGCTTTCCATTTTCATCAGCTTGTCGCGTTCGCCTTCGAGCATCTTGGAGACCGGGATACCCGTCCACTTCGATACCACTTCCGCGATTTCCTCTTCAGTCACTTTGCTGCGCAACAACTGGTTTTCAGTTTTGCCGCTGTGCTCGTCGACCATCTGCAGGCTGCGTTCCAGATCAGGGATGATCCCGTACTGCAACTCGGCCATGCGGTTGAGGTTGCCGCTGCGGCGGGCCACTTCAAGCTCCTGGCGCGCCTGCTCGATTTTCTGCTGGATCTGGGCAGAACCCTGCACTTCGGCTTTTTCCGAGGTCCAGATCTCTTCGAGGTCCGAATATTCGCGCTCGTGACGCTCGATTTCTTCCTGCAATTTCTCGAGGCGTTTTTTCGCGGCCTCGTCTTCTTCTTTCTTCAACGCCTGGGCTTCAACCTTCAGTTGAATCAAGCGACGTTCAAGACGGTCCAGTACCTCAGGCTTGGAGTCGATCTCCATGCGGATACGGCTGGCAGCCTCGTCCATCAGGTCAATCGCCTTGTCCGGCAACTGCCGGTCGGTGATGTAACGATGGCTGAGTTTGACCGCCGCAATGATCGCACCGTCGGTAATCGCTACCTTGTGGTGAACTTCATAACGCTCTTTGAGGCCACGCAGGATCGCAATGGTGTCTTCTTCGCTCGGCTCGTCCACCAGTACTTTCTGGAAGCGACGCTCAAGTGCTGCGTCCTTCTCGATGTATTGGCGGTACTCGTTGAGCGTGGTCGCACCCACGCAGTGCAACTCACCGCGAGCCAGTGCAGGCTTGAGCATATTGCCCGCATCCATGGCACCCTCGCCTTTACCGGCGCCAACCATGACATGCAATTCGTCGATAAACAGGATGACTTGCCCTTCCTGCTTCGACAGCTCGTTAAGCACTGCTTTCAGGCGCTCCTCGAACTCACCGCGGAACTTGGCACCGGCAATCAGCGCACCGATGTCCAGGGACAGCAGACGTTTGCCCTTGAGGCCGTCAGGCACTTCGCCATTGATGATCCGTTGTGCCAGACCTTCGGCAATCGCGGTTTTACCCACGCCAGGCTCACCGATCAGTACCGGGTTGTTCTTGGTACGGCGCTGCAAGACCTGAATGGTGCGACGAATTTCATCGTCACGACCGATCACCGGGTCGAGCTTGCCCTCTTCGGCGCGCTTGGTCAGGTCAATGGTGTACTTGTCCAGCGCCTGGCGTGACTCTTCAACGTTCGGGTCATTGACCGCTTCGCCGCCACGCAGGTTGTTGATGGCATTTTCCAGGGCTTTCTTGCTCACGCCCTGACCCAGCAACAACTTGCCCAGCTTGCTGTTGTCGTCCATCGCCGCCAGCAATACAACTTCGCTGGTGATGTACTGGTCGCCTTTTTGCTGCGCCAGACGATCCGCCTGGTTCAACAGACGTGCCAAATCCTGCGACATGTTTACGTCGCCAGTCGGATTCTGAATTTTTGGCAGCTGATCGAGCTCTTTGGTCAGCTCTTTACGCAGGCTGTTTACATCGAAACCGACTTGCATCAGCAACGGCTTGATCGAACCGCCCTGCTGTTCCAGCAATGCCTGCATCAAGTGCGCAGGCTCGATGGCCGGATGATCGAGGCCAACGGCCAATGACTGAGCATCGGACAACGCCAATTGCAACTTGCTGGTTAATCTATCTATACGCATTCGTCACCTTCCTTATGAGCAGGCCGGAGGGATGGAAACTCCTGAATGAAGAAACCTGCCAGATACCATAGTAGATGCGGGCGATTACGAGAGTTTCAAGCGTTTGGAAAATGACGCAGATCAGCTGGACGGTCTTTCGATCCAAACCAGTGATGCGAAGCGGCCAGTATTGGGACTGCGCCGATAGGAGAAGAAACGCGGGTCGGTCACGGTGCAAAAACCCCCGCCGTACACAGCCGTGATACCGAAGCGGGCCAGACGCAAACGCGCCAGCTCATAGATATCGGCCATAAAACGCCCGGCATTGATGCTGGGCACAAAGGCGGCTTCGGCCTGGGGCATGTCTTTTACAAAGACCTCCCGCACCTCGGCCCCGACCTCAAATGCCTTGGGGCCAATGGCCGGCCCCAGCCACACAAGCAGCTCCTGTGGCGCAACATTGAGGCTTAGTGCGGCGGCTTCAAGCACCCCGGCCGCCAGCCCGCGCCAACCGGCATGGGCTACCGCAACACGAGTGCCAGCACGATCGCAGAACAATGCAGGCAAACAATCCGCCGTCATTGCCGTACAGGCAATACCGGGGGTGGCCGTCCAGCTGGCATCGGCCTCAACAATCAGTTCGGGATTGGCAGGTGCGACCACAACCCCGTGAACCTGGCTAAGCCAGGCGGGCTGTACGTCAAAAATATGGGTAAGGCGATGGCGGTTATGCGCAACGGCAACACGGTCGTCGCCTACATGGTCGCCCAGGTTGAAGCTGTCGAACGGCGCCACACTGACGCCGCCCGCACGGGTGGTCACACAGGCCCGGATGCCTGCCGGCGCTGGCCAGTCAGGAATCAGGAAGGTGTTCACCCGATAAATGCCTCACGGTCTTGCTTGAGCAACGTCAACAGCCAGACAAAGTCGTCAGGCAGTGCTGATTCCCAGCTCATGCGCTTACCGGTCGTCGGATGATCCAGCTCGAGGAAACGGGCATGGAGCGCCTGACGCGGGAAGTTTTTCAGGGACTCGACCATCGTCACGCTGGCAGACGGCGGAATACGGAAGCGACCGCCGTAAGCAGGGTCTCCGACCAACGGGAAGTTGATATGAGACATATGCACACGAATCTGGTGCGTACGACCGGTTTCCAGCTTTACCCGCACATGGGTGTGGGAACGGAAACGCTCAAGCACACGGTAATGACTGACCGCCTGCTTGCCGCCTTCCATTACCGCCATGCGCTGACGCTGCTGGCCGTGACGGCCGATAGGCGCGTCGATCTTGCCCCCGGCGGTCACGACACCGATAACGATGCACTCATAGATACGACTGACACTGCGGCTCTGCAACTGTGTAACCAGTTGTGTCTGCGCCTGAATGGTCTTGGCGACCACCATCAGACCGGTGGTGTCCTTGTCCAGGCGATGCACGATCCCCGCACGCGGCACATTGATAATGTCCGGTACGTGATGCAGCAAGGCATTGAGCAAAGTACCACTGGCATGCCCCGCAGCCGGGTGCACCACAAGGCCCGCAGGCTTGTTGATGACCAGGATGTCATCGTCTTCGTAGACGATATCCAGGGGGATGTCTTCAGCGATCCACTCACCCTGGGCTTCCTGCTCTGCAGTCAGCTCCAGGATGGCACCGCCGTGTACGATGTCACGGGGGCGTATGACGGCTCCGTCCACAGTAAGGCGGCCGTCTTTGATCCAGGCGGAAAGGCGCGAGCGCGAGTGCTCAGCGAATAATTGTGCGGCGACTTGATCGAGGCGTTGGCCACCCAGTTCGGACGGCACCTCTTCGCGAAGTTGAATTTTCTCGGACATGCTCATCAGGACCGCGCCAAGCCTTTGGTTTCGGCTGCGCGCTTGTGGTTAAATACGGCGTCTTTTGCCCCGAGGCTTTTCACGGGGCACTCATCATAACAGGACGGACCCGCCCAAGACAGCGGCCGTCATAGGGACGCAAGCCGCCATGCAAGTGAGACACCTGCTGCTGATCGCCATCCTCGCACTGACCGCCGCTTGCTCGTCGACTAAAGAAGTCGTTGACGAAAACCTCAGCGAAGTGGAGCTGTACCAGCAGGCACAGGCCGACCTGGACAACCACAGCTATACCAGTGCTACCGCCAAACTCAAGGCCCTTGAGTCACGCTACCCGTTCGGTCGCTACGCCGACCAGGCCCAGCTTGAACTTATTTACGCCTACTACAAGAACTCCGAGCCCGAAGCGGCCAAGTCGGCTGCCGAACGGTTTATCCGCCTGCATCCACAGCATCCGAACGTTGACTACGCCTACTACCTCAAGGGCCTGACCTCCTTTGACCAGGACGTTGGCCTGCTGGCGCGCTTCCTGCCGCTGGACATGAGCAAGCGTGACCCGGGCGCTGCACGCGACTCCTACAACGAGTTCGCCCAGCTCACCAGCCGCTTCCCCAACAGCCGCTACGCACCCGACGCCAAGCAGCGCATGATCTACCTGCGCAACCTGTTGGCAGCGTATGAAATCCACGTAGCCGATTACTACCTGACTCGTCAGGCTTATGTAGCCGCTGCCAACCGTGGCCGCTATGTGGTCGAAAACTTCCAGGAAACTCCTTCGGTCGGCGACGGCCTGGCGGTAATGGTTGAGTCCTACCAGCGCATGCATCTCGACCAGCTGGCCAACACCAGCCTTGAAGTGCTCAAGACCAACTACCCGGACCACCCGAGCCTGGTAGACGGCCAGTTTGTGCCGCAGGTTTCCGAGTCGGACAACCGTTCATGGCTGAGCAAGGCCACATTGGGCCTGATCGAATCCAGCACACCGCTGCCACCGGGTGAAACCCGTGCAAACATGGATATCCAGAAGCAGTACCAGGATGCCAAGGATGCAATCCCGGCAGAACTGAAGCCAAAGGATGCCGATGGCGACATCATCGAAGAACCGCAAGCTGAAGGTAAAAGCCGCTCCTGGTTCAGCTACATGACCCTGGGCCTGTTCGACTGATCGTTCAGCACATAAAAAAAGAGCTCTTCGGAGCTCTTTTTTTATGTTTGATTTACCGCTGTGCGCCTGCCAGGTCCTTGGCTAAACTGGTGCATCTTTTCTCGAATAGCGAATTACCATGCTTCGTTTACTGATCTGGGCAGCGCTGATTGCTGCAGGCGTTTGGCTGTGGCGCAAATACAAGACCGGTATGGCCGCGACCAAAAAACCGGTCGACCCGAGCGCTCAGCCAATGGTGCGCTGCGCCCACTGTGGCGTACACCTGCCCCGTGACCGCGCCCTGAGCCAGCAACAAGAGTGGTATTGCACCCAGCAGCATCTGGAGCAAGGGCCAAAACCAAGGGGTTAAGCCACCTGTGATCGCTGCCGCAGGCTACGACAGGAAAACGGCAACTGTGGGAGCGAGCCTGCTCGCGAAGGTCGTTCGCGAGCAGGCTCGCTCCCACAATAGGGCTTGATCTACAACAGAGTATCGACAGAAATCCCTCTGTGTTTGTAGCCGCTTAAATCCGCCCCTCTGGCGCATAAGGCGTCGGGTCGATAATCGGCTCACGCCCCAGCAGCAAGTCCGCGAATAATTGGCAGGACGCCGGTGCCAATACCAGACCGTTGCGATAGTGCCCGCAGTTGAGCCACAGACCATCAAAACCTGACACCCGCCCAATATACGGAATGCCCTCGGGCGAACCTGGCCGCAGCCCGGCCCAGTGCCCCACCACTTCAGCATCGGCCAGGGCCGGGATCAATTCGACTGCCGAGGCCTTGAGGCTCTCAAGGGCCGTAAGGGTCGGGGTTTTATCAAAGCCTTCATGCTCCAGCGTGCTACCGATCAGGATATGACCGTCGCGGCGGGGAATGGCATAACGCCCTTTTGCCAGCACCATGCACGACAAAAAGTCAGATGCGCATTTGTACAGGATCATCTGCCCCTTGACCGGCTCCACAGGCAACTCCAGCCCCAGCCCGCTCAACAACTCACCGCTCCAGGCCCCGGCCGACAACACCACCTCGTCGCCGCGAATCTCACCCCGGGCCGTATTGACCCCGCAAACTCTTTCGCCTTCGCGAACAAAGCCGAGCACCTCGCACTGCTCATGCACAGTGACATTCGGCATCGCCTGCAGTGCAGCCTTCAGCGATTTCACCAACCGCGGATTCCGCACATTGGCCACATTAGCCATATAAATTGCGTGTGCATAACCACCGCCCAGCACGGGCACGGCATCATGGACTGCCGACATATCGACCGCCCCCAGAGGTCGCCCTTCGCGCCCGGCCCACTCCAGCGCCTGAGCCTCATCATCCAGGTCCAGCCAGTACAGCCCGGTGGTGTGTACTTCAGGATCAATACCCGTCGAAGCAAACAGACGCTCGGCCAATTGCGGATAAAAGTCCTGAGACCAGTGCGCCAGGGCCGTTACAGCACAGTTATAGCGCCACGGATAAAGCGGCGAAACAATACCGCCGCCGGCCCAGGAGGACTCCTGGCCCGCCCCGCCACGCTCCAGCACAATCACCTGCTCTACATCAGCCGCCAGATTAAACGCAGTCAGCAGGCCTATGACACCGCCCCCGACAATCACCACCCGTTGCTGCCTAGCCATCTGTTAATCCAGCCCGTCATTCAAAATCAATCGTTAGCGCCCCCAACACTGCTGCATTGTCAGGCCAGGGGCGGCCTGGGTTATCGTTGCCATACCGGTGTGAGCCAGCGTAAAGCTCCCGCACGAATCCCCCGCCATTGCCGAACCTTGTTTGGGCGTCGCCTTCAGCCAGTAGCCGTGGTCGACGAGATCGGCACTGATGTCGTAGTGCTGATTGCCTGAACTAAGGTCTTTCATACCGCTATATACCGCGTTCTTTGTGTAAAAGCGCTCAAGACTTTGGGCTTGCTCCGTCAACAGGACAACAACTTGAGAGCGGTAAGCCCGCTTTACATAATCGCCGTACAACGGATAAACGAATGCGCCAAGGATACCGGTGATAACCACGACGATCATCAGTTCGATCAGGGTAAAACCTGCTACATACCTGTACATTTCGTGCGTCCTATTGCAGCTGTCGCCACATGACCCGGTGAAAACCCCTGGCAACACGCTCTTGCGAAGCGTTATCCGGCCCTTGATAACGCGCATAAATACTCTCCAGTACGGTGCGCGACTGCCCGTGCCAGCCAATACCGGTAACTCGATACAAACGGGTAGTGGTGGTCACTGGCAAATGGGCTGGCGTAATGCTTGGCCCAAGGTTCTGAACACCATACAGCCCGTTCGCAACGCTTATCCAACGTACCCCGGAGGCCGGATCGATGCCTGGCACAGCCTGAGTACGCACCTCTGGGGGCGGGTTACAGCTTGCTGGCGAAGTGCAAGGCATTACCCTGCCCCATTGGATCTGAAGCCAGGCCTCCCCGCTGCCAAGCGCCGCTTCTGCGGCCTGAAATGAGTGGTTGGCATGTTGAACGCCTGCAGACATTTTTTCCTGAAGGGTCGCACTGATCAATGCAGCCATCCCGATCAGGCTCAGCAACAGCATGAAAACCAGGCTGACCAGCAGTGCCATGCCGCGCTGACAAATCAATGGCAAAGGCATGATGCGCGCCCTAAGCCAGCCGGTTACGCAAAGCGACTTCCAACTGATAGACCTGGTCCTTGACCCGCCCGGCGCGGTCTCGCAATGTCAGGCCGATACGGATGCTGCGCAGACTGGAACCTTTGACCAGACGACTCTCATAACGCAGCACGGAGTGCGAACCTGCCGTCCCGGCCACGCCAAAACTCACGTCAAAGGCAGCCACATTATCGAGCAGCACCGCTTTATTGGGCCCGATCTTTAACTGCCCGTGCTCATGACGGTAAAACAATTCACGCACGGGAAATGCCGTTTCACCGGGAGCCAAAAACGACCTTGCCCCGGGATAGGCCCGGGCGAAACTTGTGCAGTCCGAGACCACAGTCCAGTCAGGCTTGGCAGCCTGAAGCGCCACGTCCGAACTGATCATGCGCAACACCCCCCTCTGCCAGGAGACCGGTGTTTTAAAAACAGAGGGCGCATCAACAATACGATCGACTGACAGGCAGCCAAACATGCCCGCCATGCGAATCTCCCGAGCCAGTTTACTCAGCACATAACGCGCATCCTCCTGCAGCCTTGCCGACGACCGCTGGCTTAAGTAAGCCTCGCGGCTGCTTGAGAAAATCTGCGTCATGCCCAGCACTACCAGCATTCCCAGCGCCAGAGCCACCATCAGCTCGATCAGGCCAAAACCTGAACGGGGATTGCTCATGATGACCCGGCCCCGGCATGACCGCTCGACAAGGGGTGGACGACCTCCGCGCGCATCTGATCCAGCCTGCTGTAGGCAATAAAACTGTCCTGGGTGCTTATCAGCGCGCTTGCCGTATGTTTCAAGGCATTGAGTTGCATAGCAGCAGAGCCCATCAGGCTGATAAACAGAATCAACAGCGCGATAAGCACTTCGATCAAGCTCATCCCGTCTTGTCGACTTTTAACTAATCGAGGCATCCGAATCGTCCATATCAGAGGGTTCGACGGCACGCCCTGTGCCGCCCAGACAAAAGCCTAGCCTCCCCCGCTGCTCTGCACGGCAGGACGAAGCCAAGCAAACCAGCCGGATTTTTCGCCTGAATTCGTAAGCTGTTAACGGTGAGAAAACATGATGAAACCATTGCCGTGAACCTGTAGTGCCAGAGTTCGCTATACAGAGAAAACACACTTGAACCGTCCAGGGAGGACGCTATGCATCAACGTGGCATGAGTCTGATCCAGCTGCTACTGACGCTGACGATCGTGGCGCTTACGGCCCGTTTTGCCAGCCCGGCCTATAGCGCCCTTGTCGAGCATCATCAGCGTCAGATCACTGCCGAACAACTGGCCAGCAGCCTGCGCAATGCACGCGCACAAGCACTGCTACGCCAACAATTTGTGGTGGTTTATCCGTACGAAGAAGATTGGAGCCGAGGCTGGAGGACGATTCTGGACTTGAGCGGCCAAGGCCATCTGGACAAGGGCAACCCGGTGCTGGTCGAGTCACAGGGCAGTGGGCGCATACCCATTGCGGGCAATACACCGGTTAAACGGTATGTGCGCTTCAACCCGCTGGGCGAGCCACAACTGATTGGAGGCGCCTTTCAAGCCGGGACACTGCATGTTTGTCAGGCAAGGACTGCACAGAGCCACTATCAAGTGGTGCTGGCCAAGAGCGGGCGCATCAGCCTGCGCAGCGATAAAACTGCACAGGCCTTATGCAGGCACGCTTAGGTAATGGCGCGAACGCGCAACTCTTTGGGCATGGAGAACGTAACATTCTCTTCACGGCCGGCCAGCTCGTCGGCACCGGTTGCGCCCCAGGCATGCAGCTGTTGAATCACGCCACGTACCAGTACCTCTGGGGCCGATGCACCGGCGGTGATACCGATGCTGTTTACGCCGTCGAACCAGCTTTTTTGCAGGTCTTCAGCACCGTCGATCAGGTAGGCGGGGGTCTGCATACGCTCCGCCAGTTCGCGCAGGCGGTTGGAGTTGGAGCTGTTCGGGCTGCCAACTACCAACACGACATCGCACTCATCAGCCAGTTGCTTGACCGCATCCTGACGGTTTTGCGTGGCATAGCAGATATCGTCCTTGCGCGGTCCGCCAATGGCCGGGAAGCGCGAACGCAGGGCGTCGATCACACGACTGGTGTCGTCCATCGACAAGGTTGTCTGGGTTACAAAGGCCAGTTTTTCCGGGTCTTTGACCTGCAGGTTCGCAACATCCTTTTCATCTTCGACCAGGTAGATCGCGCCACCATTACTGGCGTCGTACTGGCCCATGGTGCCTTCGACTTCCGGATGACCGGCATGACCAATCAAAATGCACTCACGGCCATCACGGCTATAGCGCGCGACCTCAATATGCACCTTTGTCACCAGCGGGCAGGTCGCGTCGAACACCTTGAGACCACGCCCGGCAGCCTCTGTACGCACGGCCTGGGAAACGCCGTGGGCACTGAATATCACAATGACGTCGTCCGGCACCTGATCCAGCTCTTCGACGAAAATAGCGCCACGGGAACGCAGGTCTTCAACGACAAATTTGTTGTGCACCACTTCGTGGCGAACATAGATAGGCGGACCGAAAACTTCCAGAGCACGATTGACGATTTCAATCGCACGGTCCACCCCGGCGCAGAAGCCACGGGGGTTGGCGAGTTTGATATGCATGCTGGGCCTCGTGGGACGCGCAGAAAAATAATGCCAATCAGGCCCGGCCGCAGCCGGGCACTGGATTACAGCGCTTGAACGTCTTTGATTTCCACGTCGAAGGTCAGGGTTTTGCCTGCCAGCGGATGGTTGAAATCAATGGTGACTTGCTCGTCATCGAACTCTTTGACCACACCCGGAAGCTCGGTGTTGGCCGCATCATTGAAGATCACCAGCAAACCTTGCGACAACTCCATGTCCTTGAACTGCGAACGCGGAATGATCTGCACGTTTTGCGGGTTAGGCTGGCCAAAGGCGTTTTCCGGAAGAATCTCCAGTGTGCGCTTGTCACCCGCCTTGAAACCGAACAACGCCGCTTCAAACCCTGGCAGCAAGCTGCCATCACCCACCTTGAAAGTGGCCGGGGATTTGTCGAAGGTGCTGTCAACGGTGTCGCCATTTTCCAGACGCAAAGCAAAATGCAGAGTGACCTGCGTGTTCTGACCAATACGCTGCTCAGTCATGAGCGGGTTCCTCGGGCTTTTTACTTTTGAACATATCCAGTGCCAGCATCACGGCACCTACGCAAATCGCACTGTCGGCGAAGTTGAACGCAGGGAAGTACCAGCGATTTTGCCAATGCACCAGAATGAAATCGACCACATGACCGTAGACAATACGGTCATACAGGTTACCCAGTGCGCCGCCCAGAATCAGGGCAAGGGCAATGGCCAACCAGGTGTCATTGCGCCCCAGACGCTTGAGCCAGACCACCAGCACGGCACTGACCACGACCGCGATCAGGGCAAACAGCCAGCGCTGCCAGCCGGCACTGTCCGCCAGGAAGCTGAAGGCCGCACCGGTGTTGTAAGCCAGGGTCCAGCTGAACAGGTCGGGAATCACCACAATCTGCTGGTACATCTGCAGCGAATTGTCGAAGTAGACCTTGCTGGTCAGGTCAATGACCAGGACCAGCACAGTCAACCAGAGCCAGCCCAGGCGCCCGAAGCGCCCGGTAGTGCTGGTATTAGGCATAGTGACGTACCTCACCAGCGCCGCTGATATTGTCTACACAACGACCGCAGATTTCAGGGTGCTCGGGGTTAACGCCGACGTCTTCACGGCAGTGCCAGCAACGGGCGCACTTGGCATGGGCCGACTTGACCACCTTGAGTTTGAGGCCAGCCACTTCGGTAACCACGGCATCTGCTGGAGCCTGCGCAAAAGGCGCAACGCTGGCAGTGGAGGTGATCAACACGAAACGCAGCTCGTTGCTCAACTTGGACAAATCAGCAGCCAGCTGATCTTCGGCGAACAGGGTCACTTCTGCTTGCAAGTTACCGCCAATGGCCTTGGCTGCGCGCAAGTTTTCCATTTCCTTGTTGACCGCAACCTTGACCGCCATGATTCGCTCCCAGTAGGCGCGATCCAGTTCGGTGCCTTCCGGCAGTTCAGTCAGGCCTTCGTACCAGGTGTTGAGCATCACCGATTCGTTGCGCTCGCCCGGCAGGTACTGCCACAACTCATCAGCGGTGAACGCCAGGATCGGAGCGATCCAGCGCACCAGCGCTTCAGAGATGTGGAACAGCGCGGTCTGGCACGAACGGCGAGCCTTGCTGTTGGCGCCGGTGGTGTACTGGCGGTCCTTGATGATGTCGAGATAGAAACCGCCCAGCTCCTGAACGCAGAAGTTGTGCACCTTGGAGTACACGTTCCAGAAACGGTATTCGCCGTAATGCAGCTCCAGCTCACGTTGCAGCAGCAACGCACGATCCACCGCCCAACGGTCCAGTGCCAGCATTTCTTCGGCAGGCAGGATGTCGGTGGCTGGATTGAAACCGGTCAGGTTCGACAGCAGGAAGCGTGCGGTATTGCGGATACGTCGGTAGGCGTCCGCACTGCGCTGCAGGATCTGGTCGGAAACCGCGATTTCGCCCGAGTAGTCGGTCGAGGCAACCCACAGACGCATGATGTCGGCGCCCAGGGTGTCGTTGACCTTTTGCGGTGCAATCACGTTGCCCAGCGACTTGGACATCTTGCGGCCCGCTTCGTCCACGGTAAAACCGTGGGTCAGCAGCTCGCGGTACGGCGCGTGGTTGTCGATGGCGCAACCCGTCAGCAACGACGAGTGGAACCAGCCACGGTGCTGGTCGGAGCCTTCAAGGTAGAGATCAGCGCGTGGGCCGGTTTCATGACCCATCGGGTGCGAACCGCGAAGGACATGCCAGTGCGTGGTGCCCGAATCGAACCAGACGTCGAGGGTATCGCTGATCTTGTCGTACAGCGGCGCTTCGTCGCCCAGCAGCTCGGCAGCATCCAGCTTGAACCACGCCTCGATGCCTTCGACTTCAACGCGCTTGGCCACTTCTTCCATCATTTCGACGGTGCGCGGGTGCAGCTCGCCGCTTTCCTTGTTCAGGAAAAACGGGATCGGCACGCCCCAGTTGCGTTGACGCGAGATGCACCAGTCCGGGCGGTTGGCGATCATCGAGTGCAGGCGCGCCTGACCCCAGGCCGGAACGAACTGGGTGTCTTCGATCGCTTGCAGCGCACGGGTGCGCAAGGTATCGCCATCAGTCGGCTGCTTGTCCATACCGATAAACCACTGGGCGGTGGCACGGTAGATCAGCGGCGTCTTGTGGCGCCAGCAGTGCATATAGCTGTGGCTGATGGTCTCGGTGAACATCAACGAACCGACTTCGATCAGCTTGTCGATGATGTTCTGGTTGGCCTTCCAGATGAACTGGCCACCGAAGAACTCCAGCGACGGCACGTAAACGCCATTGCTTTGCACCGGGTTGATGATGTCGTCGTTGACCATGCCATAGGCTTTGCAGGTCACGAAGTCGTCTACGCCGTAGGCTGGAGCCGAGTGAACCACACCAGTGCCAGCACCCAGCTCAACGTAGTCGGCCAGATAAACAGGCGACAGACGGTCATAGAACGGGTGACGGAAGTTGATCAGTTCAAGCGCTGAGCCAGTGGTGGTCGCGATGACCGAACCCTGCAGGTTGTAACGCGCCAGACTCGATTCGACCAGTTCTTCAGCCAGTACCAGCAACTTGTCGCCCACGTCGACCAGCGCGTAGGTGAATTCCGGGTGTACGTTAAGCGCCTGGTTGGCCGGAATGGTCCACGGGGTGGTGGTCCAGATCACGATCGAAGCAGGTTTGCTCAGTGCCGCCAGACCAAAGGCCTCTGCCAGCCTGGCTTCGTCGGCAACCGGGAAGGCAACGTCGATGGCCGCAGACTTCTTGTCCTGGTATTCAACTTCAGCTTCAGCCAGGGCCGAACCGCAATCGAAGCACCAGTTCACCGGCTTGAGGCCCTTGAACACAAAACCGCCCTTGACGATCTCAGCCAAAGCACGGATTTCACCGGCTTCGTTTTTGAAGTCCATGGTCTTGTACGGGTTGGCGAAATCACCCAGCACACCCAGACGGATGAACTCGGATTTCTGCCCCTCGATCTGCTCGGTGGCGTAGGCACGGCACAGCTCGCGGGTTTTATCCGCGCTCAGGTTTTTACCGTGGGTCACTTCGACCTTGTGTTCAATCGGCAAACCATGGCAATCCCAGCCCGGCACATACGGCGCGTCAAAACCCGACAGGGTCTTGGAGCGGATGATCATGTCTTTCAGAATCTTGTTCAGCGCATGACCGATATGGATAGTGCCGTTGGCGTACGGAGGACCGTCGTGAAGTACGAACTTCGGGCGATCCTTGCCAATCTCGCGCAACTTCCCGTACAGGCCAATGCTGTCCCAGCGCTGCAAAATTTGCGGTTCGCGCTGTGGCAGGCCGGCCTTCATTGGGAAGGCGGTGTCCGGGAGGTTTAGCGTGGCTTTGTAGTCGGTCATTTCAGGCTCTTTTTAAGCGGTTGACCCAGCCAAAAGGCTCGGGCGGCGGCGACGTCCGCATTGATCGCCGTCTTGAGCGCCTCCAGGGAGGCGAAACGCTGCTCATCACGCAGCTTGTGGTGGAATGCCACGTTCAAACGCCGACCATACAGATCGCCGGCGAAATCCAACAGATGTACTTCAAGATGGGCGCTGCCATCCCCTGCTACGGTTGGCCGCACGCCGATATTGGCGACGCCGGGCCAGGTTTTACCGTCGATCTCGACGCTGGCCAGGTACACCCCGGTCAACGGCACACGACGACGCTTGAGCTGAATATTGGCGGTCGGCGTGCCCAACTGGCGCGCCAGTTTTTGCCCGTGCAATACCCGGCCAGCGATTTGAAAAGGGCGCCCCAGCAAACGCTCTGCCAGGGAGAAGTCGGCACTGGCCAGAGCATCACGCACCTTGGTGCTGCTGATGCGTACGCCATCAAGCTCAACCGTTTGCGCCGCCTCGACGGTGAAACCCTGCATCTGGCCAGCCTGCTGCAAAAAGTCAAAATCGCCGACGCGATCGCAGCCAAAACGGAAGTCGTCACCGACCTCCAGATGCTGCACGCCCAGGCCGTCGACCAGAATGGTATCGACGAATTCGGCGGCGCTGAGCTTGCACAGACGTTGATTGAACGCCAGGCACAGCACCCGGTCGACTCCGGCGTCTGCCAGCAGTTGCAACTTGTCGCGCAACCGGGCCAGACGTGCAGGAGCCGTATCCGGGGCGAAGAATTCGCGCGGCTGCGGCTCGAAAATCACCACGCAGCTGGGCACGCCCAACTCCAGTGCACGCTCACGCAGCCGGCCCAGGATAGCCTGGTGACCACGGTGTACACCGTCAAAGTTGCCAATAGTGGCGACACAGCCCCGATGCTGGGGCCGCAGATTGTGAAGGCCTAGAACCAGCTGCATAACGCGCTTCTTGCTCATAAAGTGGTCGATTATAACCACACCCGGCCCAGTACGACAGGCAACAGCGCAAGGCAAATCGGGTCAATTCGACAAAATCGACGTCTGACCCGTCATTAGCTTACATAAGTGACTTGCGGGCGAAATCCTTCAAACGCAGCCCCAACAGCAGCAGCATACCGAAATACGCCAGCACGCCCGCGACAACCAAGCCGCCCAGACGAATAAAGCGCTCCAGCATATTGCCGTGATCCCAGGCCGGCATCAGGTGCATCAAGCCCAGCAATACCGCCGACATCACGGCTACGGCCAGCACCAGCTTGAACAGGTATTTGGTCCAGCCCGGCTGGGCGACAAACAGCTTTTGCCGGCGCAACTGCCAGAACAGCAGCCCGGCATTGATACAGGCGCCTACGCTGATGGCCAACGCCAGCCCCGCATGCTGCAACGGCACGATAAAGACCAAGTTGAGCAACTGCGTCACCACCAGGGTGAATACCGCTATTTTGACTGGCGTGCGAATGTTTTGCTGTGCATAAAAGCCTGGCGCCAACACCTTGATAATGATGATTCCGAGCAGGCCCAGCGAATAAGCGATCAATGCACGCTGGGTCATGGCCGCATCCAGCGCCGTGAACTGGCCGTACTGGAACAGTGAAACGGTAAGCGGCTCGGACAGGATGGCCAGCGCCAGGGAACATGGAAGCACCAGCACAAAACACAGGCGCAAGCCCCAGTCGAGAATACGCGAATACTCCTGACGGTCTTTGTTGGCGTAGGTCTTGGACAGGGTTGGCAGCAGGATGGTGCCCAGCGCCACCCCCAGCACTCCTGAAGGCAACTCCATTAGACGGTCCGCGTAGTACATCCATGACACCGATCCAGCCACAAGGAATGAGGCAAATATCGTATTGATGATCAGAGAGATCTGACTGACCGAGACCCCAAGGATGGCTGGCAGCATCTGTTTCATCACCCGCCACACGCCGGTATCGCGCAAATTGAGCCTTGGCAGCACCAGCATGCCGATCTTTTTCAGGTGTGGCAGTTGAAACAGCAACTGCGCCAGACCACCCACCAGCACGGCCCAGCCCAGAGCCATCACCGGCGGATCGAAATACGGCGTCAGGAACAACGCAAACACAATCATGCTGACGTTAAGCAGGGTCGGCACAAAGGCCGGCACCGCAAAACGGTTCCAGGTATTGAGGATCGCCCCCGCCAGGGATGACAGCGAGATCAGCAGGATATAAGGGAAGGTGACCCGCAGCATGTCGCTGGTGAGCTCGAATTTTTCAGGGGTCGTGGCGAACCCCGGGGCCGTTGCCCAGATGACCCAGGGGGCCGCCACCATGCCCAGCACGGTGACAATGGCCAGCACCAGGGTCAAAAGCCCGGCGACATAAGCGACAAAAGTGCGGGTCGCCTCCTCGCCCTGCTGGCTTTTGTACTCGGCCAGAATCGGCACAAAGGCCTGGGAAAAAGCGCCCTCGGCGAAGATCCTGCGCAGCAGGTTTGGCAGTTTGAAGGCAATAAAGAATGCATCCGTGGCCATTCCGGCACCGAAGGCACGGGCAATAATGGTGTCGCGAATGAAGCCCAGAACCCTGGAAATCATGGTGATTGAGCTGACGGCAGCCAACGACTTGAGCAAATTCATTGAAAGAGTTTTTGCCTATAGAGAAAGAGCAGGCGAACAAAGCGCCCACTTATGCGATACTGCGCGCCGCAACAGCACAGAGCCAAGCTCGCGAGTTTACAGGTCAAGCGCCGGAAATAAATATCCCGTCTGCCTCGATCCACCACTCAGCGGATCGCATCAAACGCCCTTGACAAGAGTTCTCGTCATCGGCATGATTCGCGGCCTATTTTGTTTGTTATTTCCCAAAAGTCTTTCGAGGAGCTCGACGGTGGCCAACACACCTTCCGCCAAAAAACGTGCAAAACAGGCTGAGAAGCGTCGCAGCCACAACGCCAGCCTGCGTTCCATGGTTCGTACCTACATCAAGAATGTAGTTAAAGCCATCGACGCAAAAGACGCTGCTAAAGCGCAAGCTGCTTATGTTCTGGCTGTTCCTGTTATCGACCGTATGGCCGATAAAGGTATCATCCACAAGAACAAAGCTGCTCGCCATAAGAGCCGCCTGAATGGCCACGTCAAGGCGTTGAACCTTGCGACTGCTGCTTAAGCGATAAGCTTTTTAAAAAACCGACCTTAGGGTCGGTTTTTTATTGCCTGCGATTTGATCAGCGTACGAAAAACCCTGTAGATACTCTGCGACAGACCTAGCCCACCTGCCAGCGGGCGCGACGACGCGACAATTCAGAGCCCAGCGCAATCAAAAGCCCCTCACCCCAACCCTCCCCCAAGGGAGAGGGAGCTGATCAACTGAGATCTTGAGGGTGCGCGCAGTCAGTCCCCTCTCCCTCCTGGAGAGGGACGAAGCAGCTACAAAGTGGCGAAAAAACGGCAAAAAAAAGCCGCGACAAGCGCGGCTTTTCTTGAGCAACGTTACTCGTGCGGCCACGGCAAAATCGGGATTGCCGTTACGGCATTCTGCGGACTGCCTTCGATCAAGCGGTCGCTGTACACCAGATACACCAGCGTATTACGCTTTTTATCCAGGAAACGCACCACCTGCATGGTCTTGAAGACCAGCGAAGTCCGCTCCTTGAACACCTCATCACCCTCTTTCAGGTCACCCTTGAAGCTGATCGGCCCGGTCTGACGGCAGGCAATCGACGCCTCGGCGCGATCTTCAGCCAAACCCAGACCACCTTTCATGCCACCCGTCTTGGCACGAGAAAGGTAGCAAGTCACGCCATCTACCTTGGGATCATCGAATGCCTCTACGACGATACGGTCATTAGGCCCGACAAATTTGAAGACCGTCGACACCGAGCCAATTTCTTCCGCCGAGGCCATTAGCGGCATCGCCAACATCAAACCCAATAAACCGCCAATCAAGCGCATACCACACCTCAAATTCAAACCAGAATCAGGTTATCGCGATGAACCAGCTCAGGTTCCGCCATATAACCCAACAAGCCGACAATCGCATCCGACGATTGCCCGATAATTTTTTGCGCCTCGGCAGCACTGTAGTTGGCCAGGCCACGAGCGATCTCCCGCCCGTCCGGCGCGACGCACACCACCATCTCGCCACGACGGAAACCGCCCTGAACCGCCTTGACCCCTACAGGCAACAGGCTTTTATTGCCCTTGGACAAGGCCGCCACAGCGCCTTCATCCAGCACCAGCGTGCCACGGGTCTGCAAGTGTCCGGCCAGCCACTGCTTGCGCGCAGCCAGCAGGCCACGCTCCGGGGACAGCAAGGTACCCAGTCGCTCGCCCGCCTTGAGACGATCCAGCACCCGCTCCAGACGCCCACCCACAATGATCGTGTGCGCACCGGAACGCGCCGCCAGGCGCGCCGCGCGCAACTTGGTCTGCATGCCGCCACGCCCCAACGCACCACCGGTACCGCCTGCCACTGCATCCAGCGCCGGATCATCGGCACGCGCCTCGTAGATCATCTTGGCATCAGGATTGTTGCGCGGATCAGCATCAAACATGCCGTCGCGATCAGTCAGGATCACCAGCAGATCAGCCTCGACCAGATTAGCCACCAACGCGGCCAGCGTATCGTTGTCACCGAAGCGGATTTCGTCCGTGACCACCGTGTCATTTTCATTGATGACCGGGATCACGCCCAATTCCACCAGCGCACGCAGGGTGCTGCGGGCATTGAGGTAGCGTTTGCGATCAGACAGATCGTCATGGGTCAGCAGGATCTGCGCGGTATGCCGGGAATGCTCGGCAAAGCTCGACTCCCAGGCCTGCACCAACCCCATCTGACCAATAGCCGCAGCAGCTTGCAGCTCGTGCATGGCACTCGGTCGCACCGTCCAGCCCAAGCGGCTCATTCCGGCCGCAACCGCACCCGAAGACACCAGCACCAGCTCTACGCCAGCCTCGTGCAACGCCACCATCTGTTCAACCCAAACGCCCATCGCCGCGCGATCCAGGCCCTTGCCATCCGCTGTCAGCAACGCGCTGCCGATCTTCACGACCCAGCGCTGCGCACCCGTCACCTTGCTCCGCATCATCATCCAACCTATGCCTGAGAGCAGCGCGACCGAGCGCCACCCATGGAATTATTTTTGATTACCAAATCGTAGATGCTAAAACGCCGCTCATTGAGCGGCGCTGTAGTTTACTGCAACGAATCAGTCGCGGACGTAAATGATTTCCGGACCATCTTCATCATCAACATCTTCTTCGTCCCAGTCATCTTTACCGATGTCATGGACGCTCTTCACGCCGCTGCGACGCAGGGCACGCTTGTCATCCAGCGCCTGCAACTGCGCACGCGCTTCATCTTCGATACGCTGATCCAGCTCGGCCAACTCTTGCTTGTAGGCAGGGTCAGCAGCCAGACGATCAGCACGATCTTCCAGATAACGCATGATGTCGTGGCACAGCTTTTCGGTACCGATCTTGGCAATGGCCGAGATCACGTAAACCGGGCCAGTCCACTCAAGGCGATCAACCACTTCCTTGACGCGCGCTTCGTGCTCGTCTTGTGGCAGCGAATCGCACTTGTTCAGCACCAGCCAACGATCACGCTCAGCCAGCGACGGGCTGAACTTGGTCAGTTCGTTAACGATGACTTCCGCGGTATCAGCAGCGCTCTCGCTACCCTCAACCGGTGCCATGTCAACGAGGTGCAACAACAGACGGGTACGCGCCAGGTGCTTGAGGAAACGGATCCCCAGGCCAGCACCATCGGAAGCCCCTTCGATCAGACCCGGAATATCGGCGATCACAAAGCTCTTCCAGCGATCCACGCTGACCACACCCAGGTTTGGCACCAGGGTGGTGAACGGATAATCCGCCACTTTTGGCTTGGCCGCAGACACCGAACGAATAAAGGTACTTTTACCGGCATTCGGCAAGCCCAACAGGCCAACGTCAGCCAACACCTTCAACTCCAGTTTCAGGTCACGCTGCTCACCCGGCTTACCCGGCGTGGTCTGGCGTGGCGCACGGTTGGTACTGGATTTGAATCGGGTATTACCCAGACCGTGCCAACCGCCATGCACCACCAGCAAACGCTGGCCGGCCTTGGTCAGGTCGCCGATGATTTCCTGGGTGCCAGCGTCGATCACGGTAGTGCCGACCGGAACACGCAGCTCCAGATCCTCACCCTTGCGACCGGTGCAATCCGTACTGCCGCCATTCGAGCCACGCTGGGCGTCAAAGTGACGGGTGTAACGGTAGTCAACCAGGGTGTTGAGGTTTTCGTCGGCGACCATGTAGATCGAGCCGCCATCACCGCCATCACCACCGTTTGGGCCACCGTTTTCGATGAACTTCTCACGACGGAAACTCATGCAACCGTTACCACCGTCGCCTGCTTTTACTTTGATCGATACTTCATCTACAAACTTCATAACAAAACGCGCCTCTCGTCATCAGGACGAGCCGATAAAAACCAAGACATAAGACTCTTGCAAAAATGAGCGCAGCGACCTCAATCAACGACCGTTAAATCCAGCGCCAGCAGCCCATACAAACAGTTTTGCAAGAGACTCACCCCACAAACGAAAAAGCCCCGTCGCAAGACAGGGCTCTTCCAGCTACCAAGCTATTACGCCGCGACGACTGCAGTCTTCGGAACGATGCTTACATAGCGACGACCGAAGGCGCCTTTAACCTGGAACTTGATCACGCCTTCCACTTTCGCGAACAGGGTGTGATCTTTGCCCATACCAACGCCGTAGCCAGCGTGGAATTGGGTGCCGCGCTGACGCACGATGATGTTGCCCGGAATGATAGCCTGGCCGCCATACATCTTCACGCCAAGGCGTTTGGCTTCTGAGTCGCGACCGTTACGGGTACTACCACCAGCTTTTTTGTGTGCCATGAGTCAATTCTCCTAGTGAGGAATTAGGCTGAAATTAAGCCTGAATACCGGTGATTTTGATCTCGGTGTACCACTGGCGGTGGCCCATACGCTTCATGTGGTGCTTACGACGACGGAACTTGATGATGCGGACTTTATCGTGACGACCTTGGGAGATCACCTCAGCCACAACAGTGGCGCCAGGTACAACTGGAGCGCCGATGTTCACGTCATCGCCATTGGCGACCAACAGAACGCGATCAAAAGTTACGGATTCGCCGGTAGCGATTTCCAGTTTTTCGATCTTCAGGTATTCACCTGGAGCTACTTTGTATTGCTTGCCACCAGTAACGATTACTGCGTACGACATGGTATTTCTCCGATAATCCTGCTCACCCAGCGCTTTATAGGTAAAGGTATTGGCTGGCATGGCTGCATGGGGCTGGAACGGCCCAGATGCAATTGCGTAAGGCAGGTGCTGCCCAGGAAGTTCAGGGTGCGCGATTGTACGCAAGGCAAGTCAGGCTTGCAAGGGGCCGTCCATCCGCCTTGACAGGCCCAGCCCCCCGACCTAGCATGCCGCGCAACCCTTCTGGAGCACCTGTCGCTGATGCAACCCCAAGCTTTCTACCGCGCGGTGGCGGACGATTTTAGCGCCGTCGATGGCATCATCAAGAAGCAGCTGACTTCACGCGTACCGCTGGTCTCAAAAATCGGCGACTACATTACTTCGGCCGGCGGCAAGCGCCTGCGTCCTTTATTAGTGTTGCTGTGTGGCAAGGCCCTGGGTCGCGAAGGCGACGACTTGCGCCTGCTGGCCGCCACCATTGAGTTCCTGCACACCGCCACCCTGCTGCACGACGACGTGGTCGACATGTCGGGCATGCGCCGTGGCCGCAAGACTGCCAATGCTACCTGGGGCAATGCCCCCAGCGTACTGGTCGGCGACTTTTTGTACTCGCGCTCCTTCGAGATGATGGTTGAGCTGGGCTCGATGCCAGTGATGAAAATCCTGTCGCAAGCCACCCGCATCATCGCCGAAGGCGAAGTATTGCAGCTGTCCAAAGTGCGCGACGCCAGCACCACCGAAGAAACCTACATGGAAGTCATCCGCGGCAAGACCGCGATGCTGTTCGAGGCTTCGACCCACAGCGCTGCAGCGCTGGCCGGTGCCACGCCGGAACAGAGCGAAGCGCTGCGCACCTTTGGCGATCACCTGGGCGTGGCATTCCAGCTGGTGGACGACCTGCTCGACTACCGTGGCGATGCAGAAACCCTGGGCAAGAACGTCGGTGACGATCTGGCCGAAGGCAAACCGACCCTGCCGCTGATCTACACCATGCGTGAAGGCACGCCTGAACAGGCAGCCCTGGTGCGCAAAGCGATCCAGAAAGGCGGTATCGAGGACCTGGAGAGCATTCGCGAAGCCGTTGAGGCCTCTGGTTCCCTGGACTACACCGCCCAGCTGGCTCGCGACTTCGTGGCCCGCGCCATTGTGTGCCTCGAAGCCTTGCCGCCAAGCGAATACCGCGATGCGCTGGTTGAGCTGAGCGAGTTTGCTGTAGCACGCACGCACTGACTGCCTGTGGGAGCGGGCAAGCCCGCTCCCACAGGGTCAATCTGCCCCGCCATTACCCGCCTCGCACTAAAACCCTATACAATACGTGCCTTTTAGCCATCCTGACTCTTAAGGAGCTTTGAGTGAGCACGTTGCCACCCTGCCCAAAATGCAATTCCGAATACACCTACGAAGACGGCGCCCAGCTGATCTGCCCGGAATGCGCCCACGAGTGGTCTGCCAGTGGCGACGCTGAAACAGCCGATGACGTGAAAGTCTACAAAGACTCCGCAGGCACCGTACTGACCGACGGTGACACCATCACCGTGATCAAGGACCTGAAAATCAAGGGTACTTCCCTGGTGGTTAAAGTGGGCACCAAGGTCAAGAATATCCGCCTGTGCGACGGCGACCACGATATCGACTGCAAGATCGATGGCATTGGCCCGATGAAACTCAAATCCGAGTTCGTACGCAAGGTCTGATTCTGCTGCATGCCTTCCTGTGCCCTGCGCAGGAAGGTGCTACACCCTCCCCCGCCCAGCAACATCAAAAAGCCAGCAACCTTGATCCCCAGCAGTTCTAACGCAGAAAGATCAGAAATCCGCCAATAGGCACTTGCTATTAATTGAATAAGAATTATTCTCATTGGTATTCATCAAGGAGATGACGACCATGACTTATTTAATTGATGCCTGGCTGGACCGTCCACACCCTTATCTGCGAATCCTGCATCGGGAAACCGGGGAAGTCTGTGCGGTACTGGAAGAAGAAGCACTAAGCGAGCTACAGGATCAGGGCGACCTGGATTTCAACGGCCTCAATTCCAGCGAGCCGGTGGTGCTCAAGGAGTTGGTGCGCAATCTGTTTCTGTTCTGCTATGCCCGGGCATTGCGCCCTTGCGGCACGACTGACACTCACCCGCACCACGCCAAGATACAGATATGACGGCACCGGTGTAGCTGCGGGTTTGCCAGCAAACCCGCAGCCAACGTTAAAACGCGGGGTTCTTACAGAACGTCCAGCAGCTCTACGTCGAATACCAGCACGCTGTGCGGAGCAATGCTGCCAACGCCCTGGGCGCCGTAGGCCAGTTCGCTCGGCACGTAGATGCGCCATTTGCTACCGGCGTTCATCAGTTGCAGGGCTTCAGTCCAGCCAGCGATCACGCCGCCAACCGGGAATTCAGCCGGCTGACCACGATCGTAGGAGCTGTCGAACACAGTGCCATCAATCAGGGTGCCGTGGTAGTGAACACGTACGGTGTCTTCACGGGATGGCTTGGCGCCTTCACCCGCGGTTACCACTTCAAATTGCAGGCCGGAAGCCAGGGTGGTGATACCGTCTTTCTTGGCGTTTTCAGCCAGGAAAGCCTTGCCTTCGCCCGCAGCAGCTTCTGCCTTGGCAGCGGCTTCAGCTTGCATGATCTCGCGGATCACCTTAAAGCTAGCCGACATTTCTTCCTGGCCTACACGGCTTTCCTTGCCTGCGTAGGCGTCAGTCAGACCAGCCAGGATTGCATCCAGGCTGATGCCAGGTGGCGGGTTGTCGCGCAACTGGTCGCCCAACTGGCGGCCAATGCCGTAGCTGACGCGGGTTTCGTCGGTCGACAGATTTACTTCGGACATAACACTGCTCCGCTGTGGAGGGGCCGGAAAGAAGCCGCGTCAACCGCGACCCCGAACACCCTGAACCAAAAAAGGGCCAGCAGACTACCACAGCCCCCAAAGCCTTCGCAGCCCGGGGTTGGCTTCAGTGTTTGGTCAGCTTGTCCAGATAGCCCATTGCAAACGCCGACACCACAAAGGTCATGTGAATAATCACGTACCACATCAGGTACTCGGTCTCGATATTGCGCGCGTCCATAAACACCCGCAGCAGGTGGATCGACGAAATGGCCACAATCGATGCCGCGACTTTCATCTTCAGCGAGGTGGAGTCCATGGTGCCCAACCAGCTGAGCTTCTCCTTGTGCTCGTCGATATCCAGTTGCGAAACAAAGTTCTCATAACCGGAAATCATCACCATGACCAGCAAACCGCCTACCAGCGCCATGTCGATCAGCGACAGAATGACCAGGATCAAGTCAGACTCAGTTAGCGCAAACACGTTGGGGATTACGTGAAACACTTCCTGAAAGAACTTCAATGCCAAAGCCAGCAGGCCCAGTGAGAGCCCGAAGTAAATAGGCGCCAAAATCCAGCGCGAGGCGTACATTGCGTTTTCGATAAAGCGTTCCATTGAATCTCACAGGCTATTACAAAATGGGCGCGAGTATATCAGTGCGAAAAGCACTGTGTTAAAGGCTTGGAAACAGCCTGTAAAAACATTTTCTGCTAGTGTCCACCCTCTCAGCATTGTTTACGGACAGGAAAACCGAACCATGGATCTGCGATTCCCCCTGGCTTGTTTTGGGCTTTCGATGGCTTTGCTCGCTGTCGGCGGCTGCTCTCCTGACGACGAACATCAGCAGGCCAGCCTTGAGGAACGCAGCGCAGCGTTCGAACAGAGCCTGGACGGGATCAAGGATCAGCAGCTCAAGGATGCTGTGGCCGACCTCGGCGGCTCCTTGTTGTTGCTCGAACGGGCACGCCTCAAGCTGCAAGACAAGCCGATAGAAACCGAATACGGTGCCGACGACCTGGCGGTGCTCAAGCACTACCCGAGCAGCCAGGCGCTTACCGATACCTATATCAACGGTTTGTTTGTACTGCGCAAAAATACAAGTTCCGATTACCTGACGGACCTGGAGCCGGTCTTCCCGTTCCCGCTTAACAGTGCATCCGAGTTCCCGTTCCCCCATGCGCTGGAATGGCAGTCGGTGACCCTGAGCAACAAGCAAGAGGTGCCTTTTGCGCCAGAATGGTCCGAGAGCGATCCCGGCATCCAGCTGAGCCCCTCCAGCGCCAACCTGAGCAACCCTGACGACCTGACCGTCACTTACCCCTATATCGACGGGGTTGAAACCGCCAACACCCAACAACCTCAACCCCTGACACTGCACGGCAAAGTCGAAGTCATCGCGCCGGGCAAAGTGGTCAATTTCAACCTCACTGCCAAGGACGTGGGTAAAACCAGCACCGACGGCACGATCAGCGTAACCCTGCTGGCACTGGGCAAGAACTTTGCCGAAGTGGATATCGTCAACAGCGCTGCACTGGCCGAACAAGTGCGTGACACCCCGCTCAATCCGCTGATCATCCAGGCCCGCGACCGTACCGGGCAGTTCCTGACACGCTCAGGCTCAATCAACGAAAACGCCGAACAACTGGCGTTTTATCAGCAGCAATTGGCCGAAATGCTCAAGCAAACTGCCTGGAGTGACGCTTTCGAGCAACAACTGGATAACGAGCAAAAGGCCTTCGATCAGCAGCACCCGCATCACTACAGCAAGGTGTACTTCAACGGTACCGTGGAAAATGTCGACATCAACGTGCTCGATTTCTCCACCGCCAATGTCACCCGCAAGTCCCTCGACCTGCCTGTGCGTACACTGGACAAAAACGTGCTGGGCAAAGACATACAGCCCCTGCCGCTCAACGTTGTGGTGTATGACGATCAGGCCGCCAACTATTTGAAAGACGCCACGCTGGCACCCGAGCAACTGGAAAAAAGCGTGGTGATCAGCCAGTCGGTGGACGATGCCAGTGCCGCGTCCCTTGAGTTCAGCCACCCTGCCACTTTCAACGGTGAAATGCTCGGTACGCTCCCGGACAGGTCTGACGCGCCGGTGACCTTTTTTGCTGAAGACGACAACGGTAATCGCAGCGAGCCACTGGAACTGCCCGCCGAAGCCTTCGATGTGGACCCGCATGCAGGCGTTATCACCTACGACCTCAACCTGTTCCCCGAAACGCCAGCCTATGCGGTGGGCTCAATCCCCCTGTTTATTGCCGACATCGACAAGCAAGAGCTGGATATCACCCGCCTGCCCAAAGGCCTTGAGCTCAAAGGCAATGCCCTGATCGTTGATCAAAAAGTGTTCCCGGCCGAGGCCTGGCGCTTTTATGCCAAGGACGACACGGGTAATTATCTGAAGGAAGTGGCCGCAGTCAGCCATAGAAGCGAGCCCGATGGGGCGCCCGCATTTGACGTGCACTACTTTTATGGCCAGCCGACCCGACTGGAAAGCTATGCCCGCACCGCGCTGAACCCTGTCGAGTACGGATTTGAAGTCAAACTCGACAAAGCCCCTGAAGCCAGCACGCCACAATAAAACGCTGCCTAGCCGTGGCAACGCCCGCCATTGATCTGCCGCAACTGGGCCTGCACATGCAGGCACCAGATCTGCGGGTCGTTGGCGAGTTCATAGCCATGCAGGGTCAGGCTTTCAACGATTGATTCAAGAATGGTTTCGGCCACGAACGGCCCTGGGAACGGGCCCTGCGCCTTGATCGTTGAGGGTTGTTCGCCTGCCAGGCCGGCGGCGAAGAGCAGTGTCCACATCCCGTTGTTGCCTGCCAGCGGTCGAATGCTGCATTCAATACGGGTCACCAGGCCCAAGCATTGGCGAGTAAGGCAAAGGTTGCGCGACATGACGGCGACCCTCGGTAGAGTCTGTCTTCAGCCGCAGACTACGGGCTGCATCGATCCGGTGACGACAGTGGTGTCCATGACCTGAGAATAGAAGAAAATTTGCGTATGAAAAGTCACCAATGACCAACGGCTTTGTCGATTGGCATCGCAGATCTGTGGGAGCGGGCTTGCCCGCGATTGGATTGCCGCGGTGTAACCATTCCTCCGCGTCGTTCGCATCGCGAGCAAGCCCGCTCCCACAGGTTTCGCTTTAAGGGATCAGGCCGGTTTTTTCGCTGCCAGGGCTTCCGCCAGCAACTCCTTTTCGGCTTCCTTGAGGTCGTCGTCGTTGATCATTTCAGCAATCACCCGCAACCGCTCGACTACCCGGGCATTGACGCTGCCTTCCGGGAATTGTCCCTCTGCATCCGGCTCTCCCGCAGGCTCACCCACCAGCAAACTCAGGGCCTCATCGGCCTGACGCACGGCATAGACGTGGAACTTGCCATCACGCACTGCCTGCAGCACCTTCTCGTCCAGCATCAGGGTAGCCACGTTGGCCTGCGGAATGATCGCGCCCTGCTCGCCTGTCAGCCCGCGTGCTTCGCAGAGTCGGAAGAAGCCTTCGATTTTCTCGTTGACCCCACCCACGGCCTGCACTTCGCCGAACTGGTTGATCGAGCCGGTAATGGCAAAACACTGCTTGAGCGGGGTTTTTGACAGTGCCGAAATCAGCGTACAGGCCTCCCCCAGCGACGCACTGTCGCCATCGACATAACCGTAGGACTGCTCCAGCGCGATGCTGGCCGAAATCGCCAGCGGAAACTCCTGAGCATAACGGCTGCCCAGGTATCCGGTCAGAATCATCACGCCCTTGGAGTGGATCGGCTGCCCCAGGTTAACTTCGCGCTCGATATCGACAATACCGCTGCCGCCCGGATACACCGTGGCGGAAATCCGCGCAGGCACACCAAAGGCCGAGTCGCCGACTTCCAGCACCGTCAGGCCGTTGCACTTGCCCACGGCCGCGCCATCGGTATCGATCAGGATGATCCCCGCCAGCATGTCATCCAGGATACGCGCCGAGACTCGTCCGGTACGGGTTGCCTTGGCCTTGAGCGCACGCTCGATATGACCCGCATCGGTCATTTCATCGCCCGCCAGGTGACGGATGAAGTCCGCTTCGCTGACCAGTTGGAACAGATCGCCAATACGCGCCGACAAACGTCCCTGGTGCTCGGCCAGACGCGCGCTGTAGGTCGCCAGCCGCGCCACTGCACCGGCGGTCAGCGGTGCCATGCCTTCTTCCGAAGTGCGTGTAGTGAGCAACTGGGCAAACTGCTCAAGGCTCTCATCAACCATCGGGATATCTTCGTCGAAGTCCACCAGAACCCGGAACATTTCCTGGAAGTCCGGATCCAGGTCCTGCAGCGTGTAATACAGCTGGCGGGCACCGATGATGATGACCTTGACCTGCAGGGGGATGACCTGCGGGTTGAGCGTCACGGTGGCCAGGCGCCCCATTTCGCCCAGCGGCGACTCCATCTTCAGCTTGCGCGATTGCAGGGCACGCTTGAGAGCATCCCAGACAAAAGGCTCGCTGAGCATTTTCTCGGCTTCAAGAATCAAAAAGCCGCCATTGGCACGGTGCAAGGCGCCCGGGCGCAACTGTCGATAAGTGGTGTAGAGCGCGCCCTGGTCAGTGCTGTATTCGATACGGCCAAACAGGTTGTCGTAGGTCGGGTGCGGCTCGAACACTACCGGCGCACCGCCGCTTAGCGGCTGCCCTACCACCAGGCTCGGCAGGTACTGCTCTTCAAGCAGCTTGCGCGCCTGGGCGTCGGTCTTGCTGTCGTCGACCAGTTGCTCGACCACGGTTTTCAGCAAGTAAACCTGCATCGCCTGCAGATAACCGCAAACCGCGGCATTTTCGGCGTATTTTTGCGACAACGGCGACAGCAACGGCTGCAGGGCCAGGGTGATGGTTTCTTCGTTCAGTTGGCGCAGCTGATTGTTCGAATCACGCTTCCACTGCGGCAGACTGGCCAGCTCTTCGTTCAGTCGCTCCTCCAGCTCGGAAATATCTTCATGGAAGCGTTCACGATCAGCCTCAGGCAATTGCGAAAACTCGGCCTCATCCAGCGCCTTGCCATCACTCATCGGCGTAAATGCCACGTTGCTGCTGTCGCGATAGAGCGCCACGCCTTTTTCCAGGGCCAGACGCTCGATCACATCCAGCGCACGGTCGTAACGCTGATTGAAGCCGCGGTCGATCGCGCTTTTGCGTTGTTGATACGTCGGGTGTTCAAACACTGCCGGGAAGGTCGCCAGCAGGTTGTCGATCAAGTGATTGATATCGCCAATAAAGGCACCAGCGCTACTGGACGGCAGCTCCAGGGCTCGCGGCTCACGGGGCTCATCGAAGTTGTTGACGTAGACCCAGTCGCTCGGCGACTTCAGGCGCTTGCCCTCGGCCTTGAGGTAGCGTTTGACGAACGAGAAACGACCGGTTCCCGGCTCGCCCATGACAAAAACGTTGTAACCCGGACGTGGCATGGCCACGCCGAACTGCAAGGCCTCGACCGCACGTTCCTGGCCGAGAATGCCGCGAAAAGGCTCCAGATCATTGGTGTTCGAGAAGCTGAACTGTTCAGCAGAAAAAGGACGGGTTAGCGCATCAGGCGCTAGACGCAAGCTGGTGGCAACAGAATCAGGCATCGGGCTTCCTTACATCGGGCGGGGCAGATGGCAGCATTCTGGCGCTGGCTGCACATCACTGGCAAGGCGAACAACACGGGAAAGCACGCCCCCCAATGTTTAGGGGCCAAAAATGTGCAGCAACAGCGATTGTTTTACAAAAAGCCACGGAACCCCCCGAACGTGCCTAGACTCCAAGCTGTTACGCGGCTGGACGGTATAACCGGCCCGTACTGGCGCTTCAGGGCCAGAAACCCTTGTCCATTGGTTGCATACCTATAGAGAACAAAGCTTATGAAACGGATTCTTCTTGGTACTCTCTTTACAGTTGTTTCCCTCAACGCCATGGCCCAGGCACCGGGCGGCCCTAACTGCGGTTGGGGCAACATGCTGTTTGAAGGCCAGCGCGGCACTCCTGCCCACTTCCTGGCATCCACCACAAACGGCACGTCCGGCAACGCCACCTTCGGCATGACCTCCGGCACCAACGGCTGTACCACCAAGGACGCCCTGACTTACGGCGGCAAATCGTGGATTGCCATGAATGGCATGATGAACGAGCTGTCCGAAGACATGGCCAAAGGCAATGGCGAAGCACTGACCACCTACGCGGTGGTACTGGGCGTCGCCCCTGAAGACCGCGAGCATTTCGCCGCCGTCACCCACGAGCACTTCCAGCAAATCTTCAGCAAAGCCGATGTCACGGCTGAAGACGTACACAGCAATACTCTGGCCATCCTCAAGGGCGATGCACGCCTGGCCAAATACGCCACCGCGGCGTAAGTAAATGAGACCCGCCCGCTCCTCTCGGAGCGGGTATTCTCCTGCTTCACTTCTCTTCGTCTGACAACAGTTGCCGAACATGCTCAAACGCCTTGCCTATCTGGCGCTCTGTGCCTGCGCCCCGCTGTATGCCGCACCCCATATCGACGATCAACGTGTGCAGCAGTTGGCCAACGACCCTTTCTGGATTTCGCTGGGGCACTACGAAGCCGGCAAGCTGAGCGGCTGGCGAAGCTATGTCAGCGACGACAAATTCTTTCTCGCCGCCCAGGGCGCCCATCACCCTGATGCCGAACTGCGTGCCACGGTTGAGGCGTTGTATGCGCCCTTGAGCCTGGGCGACAAACACCCGCAGTGCGTGTACCCGGCCCGTACCCGCTGGCTCAAGGCCCAACTGAATCTGACCGACCTGCCCAAGGCCGAATGCGCAGAGTTCAGCCAATGGTTCAAGGACGTGGCACCCCACAGCACGGTGATGATTTTCCCGGCGGCCTACCTCAACAGCCCGTCCTCCATGTTCGGCCATACCCTGTTACGCATCGACCAGGCCGATGTGCAGGACAACAAGACCGCCCTGCTCAGCTACGCGATCAACTTCGGCGCCTATATCGAGGGTTCCGACAACAGTATCCTGTACGCCTGGAAGGGCTTGGCCGGTGGCTATCCGGGCCTGTTCGCCCTGGTGCCCTATCAGGAGAAACTCTCGGAGTACCGGAGCCTTGAAAACCGCGACCTGTGGGAATACCGCCTTAATCTGACACCCGAAGAAACCCAACGCATGGTTGAACATGTGTGGGAACTCAAACAGATCCAGTTCGACTATTTCTTCTTTGACGAAAACTGCTCCTACCGCCTGCTGGAGCTGCTGCAAGTGGCCCGCCCGGGCCTGCAACTGACCACCCAGTTTCCGCTGACCGCGATCCCCACCGACACCGTGAAAGCGGTCAAGGAAGCCGGACTGGTTGAAAGTATCGAGTACCGCCCGTCCCGCGAACGGGAGCTGCTGGACCGGGCCAAGGCCCTCGATCCAGAAGAGCAGCAATGGGTATTGCAGGTCAGCGCCGATCAAGCCCAATTGCAAACCCCGGCCTTCAAGGCGCTACCCAAAGCGCGCCAGGCGTTGATTATCGACGCGGCTTACCGGCTTGAGCGGTACCGGGCCAATGGCCTTGAGCGCGATCCTGCACGCTCGCAGCGCAGTTTCGAACTGCTACGGGCGATCAATCAGAACCCCGCGCCAGAACTGCAAGTCGACAAACCCGAACTGCCTGAAAACGGCCACGAGTCGCGCACCTGGCAGCTGGGCGCCGGTAGCCGTGACGACAAGGCCTTTGCCGAATATGGCCTGCGCATGGCTTACCACGACCTCAACGACAACGCACCGGGCTTTCCCCTGGGCGCGCAGATTGAAATTCTGCAACTGAAACTGCGCCAGTACGAAGGCAACAAGTGGCAAGTGCAACAACTGGACCTGGCCAATATCCGCTCCCTGACCCCGCGCAATGACCTGCTGCAACCCTGGTCATGGCAAGTGGGCGGCGGGCTGGAACGGGTACTCGGCAAGCATGGCGACGAAAACCTGGTCAGTCATGTCAATGGCGGTGCAGGCGGCACCTGGCAATTGGCGGACAATATGCTCGGTTTCGCTCTCGGTACGGTACGCATCGAGCACAACAACGACTTCGCGGCGTTTGTGTCACCGGCAGCGGGCTTCAATACCGGGCTTCTTTGGCGTAACCCGGTGGGCAACCTGAGCCTGGAAGCCAAGGGCGACTACTTCACCAACGGTGAAGTCCGTCGTAGCCTGAGCCTTAATCAGCAATGGGAAGTTTCGCGAAATCTTGGTCTGCGCCTGAGCGCACAGCGTGAGTTCAGCAAACTGACCACCCCTATCAACGAAGTGATGCTGGAGCTGAAGTGGTATCACTACTAAGGAGTTTTCAAGACATGGTTGTTAATTGTGATTCCCTCGAGCAGGTGCGCGAGAAAATCGATGGGCTGGATCGCCAGATTGTCGGCCTGATCGCCGAGCGCGGGGCTTACGTATCGCAAGCGGCGCGGTTTAAAAAAGACAGCGATGCGGTCAGGGCGCCGCAGCGGGTTGAGCAGGTGATTGGCAAGGTGCGGACGTTGGCCGATGAGCTGGGCGCCAACCCGGACGTCACTGAAAGCGTCTACCGCGCCATGATCGCGGCCTTTATCGAACAGGAACTGGCTGAACACAAGACGCTTGCAAAATAGACAGCCCCAATGTGGGAGCGGGCTTGCCCGCTCCCACAGGATGGGGTTACACCACGCCTTGGGCCAGCATTGCGTCGGCAACTTTGACGAAACCGGCAATGTTCGCGCCTTTTACGTAGTTGATCCGCCCGTTTTCCTCGCCGTAGTGCACGCAAGCGTGGTGGATCGACTGCATGATGTTGTGCAACTTGCTGTCCACTTCGCCGGCCGTCCACAGCAGACGCATGGCGTTTTGCGACATTTCCAGCCCGCTCACCGCCACGCCACCGGCGTTGGATGCCTTGCCCGGTGCAAACAAAATACCTGCTTCGATAAACAGATCGACCGCTTCCAGGGTGGTCGGCATGTTCGCACCTTCAGCCACGCACACGCAGCCATTGGCCAGCAACGTACGGGCCGCTTCAGCGTCCAGCTCATTCTGGGTAGCGCATGGCAGCGCGATATCACACGCCAGGCTCCACGGGTGCTGCCCTGCCAGGAATTCAACCCCGAACTGCCCCGCCAACTCGCTGATACGGCCGCGCTTGACGTTTTTCAGTTCCATGAGCGCTTCCCACTGCTCTTCGCTCAAACCGGCTTCGCAATACAGCGTGCCTTCGGAATCCGACAGCGAAATAACCTTGCCGCCCAGGTCCATGACCTTGCGCGCGGCGTATTGCGCCACGTTACCCGAGCCCGAAATCGCCACGCGCTTGCCGTCGATGCGCTGGCCGCTGCGCTTGAGCATTTCCTGGGCGAAGTACACACAACCAAAGCCGGTAGCTTCAGGACGGATCAGACTGCCACCGTAGCTCATGCCTTTGCCGGTCAATACGGAGGTGAACTGGTTGCTCAGGCGCTTGTACTGACCAAACATAAAGCCGATTTCGCGGGCGCCGACACCGATGTCGCCTGCTGGCACATCAACATCCGAACCGATATGGCGATACAGCTCGCTCATAAAGGCCTGGCAGAAACGCATGACTTCGGCGTCGCTCTTGCCCTTGGGGTTGAAGTCCGAACCGCCCTTGCCGCCGCCCATGGGCAAGGAGGTCAGGGAGTTCTTGAAGGTTTGCTCAAAGGCCAGAAACTTGAGGACGCCCAGATTCACCGACGGATGAAAACGCAGACCGCCCTTGTACGGACCAATGGCGCTGTTCATCTGGATACGGAAGCCGCGGTTAACCCGCACTTTGCCTTCGTCATCTACCCACGAAACGCGGAACACGATCGCACGCTCTGGTTCGCAAATGCGCTCAAGAATCCCTGAAGTCAGATAATGCGGATTGGCTTCAAGAAACGGCCACAGACTGCGAAGGACCTCTTCCACTGCCTGGTGGAATTCTGGTTGGTCCGGGTCACGTTTTTTCAGGCGGGCAAGGAACTGGTCGACGGATTCGATCATGGTAAGTCTCGGCAAATTTATTGTCGTTAAACGGAGATTGACCGGAACTTTATCAATTCATGTGGCACCGCGACAGCGCAAAATGTCGCAGTTATGAATTTAAATGGTGCATTTATATAAATAGCACCGATTTATCGGGCTTTTGCGCACCAAAAAAATACTTCTTGTACCCAGTTTCGCACCAACTTATAAACGCCAAAATCCCATTGTGGGAGGGGGAAAAGGTTTGTGATGCGCAAAAAAAACGGCGCCCGAAGGCGCCGTTCTGTTATGCAAACTGCCCTTACTGGGCCAGTTTTTTGTGACGCACACGGTGCGGCAGGGTAGCCGCTTCGCCGAGGCGCTTTTTACGGTCAGCTTCGTACTCGGTGTAGTTACCTTCGAAGAAGATCGCCTGCGAGTCGTCTTCGTACGCCAGGATGTGAGTCGCGACGCGGTCAAGGAACCACCGATCGTGAGAGATCACAATGGCGGCGCCAGGGAAGTCCAGCAGTGCTTCTTCAAGCGAACGCAATGTCTCAACGTCAAGGTCGTTGGACGGTTCGTCGAGCAGCAGCACGTTGGCGCCCTCTTTCAAGGTCAGGGCCAGGTGCAGGCGACCACGCTCACCACCGGACAGATCCTTGACGAACTTCTGCTGATCGCCACCTTTGAAGTTGAAACGACCTACATAGGTACGCGACGGGATTTCATAGTTACCAATACGGATCACATCGGAACCGTCAGAAATCGCCTGGAACACCGTCTTGCTGCCATCCAGGTCGTCACGGCTCTGGTCAACGCACGCCAGTTGCACGGTTTCACCGATTTCGATGCTGCCCGAATCCGGCTGTTCCTTGCCCATCAGCATGCGGAACAGGGTCGATTTACCGGCACCGTTACCACCGATCACGCCAACAATGGCGCCTTTGGGCATGGCGAACGACAGGTTGTCGATCAGCACGCGATCGCCGTAACCCTTGGAGACGTTCTTGAACTCGATAACCTTGTCACCCAGGCGCGGACCGGCCGGGATGTAGATTTCGTTGGTTTCGCTGCGCTTCTGGAATTCCTGCGACTGCAGTTCTTCGAAACGTTGCAGACGGGCCTTGGACTTGGACTGACGCGCCTTGGCACCTTTGCGAACCCATTCCAGCTCGTCTTTCATGGCCTTTTCATGGGCCGACTGCTGCTTGGATTCCTGGGCCAGACGATCGGACTTGGCTTCCAGCCAGCCCGAATAGTTGCCCTCGTAAGGAATGCCCGCACCGCGGTCAAGCTCCAGAATCCAGCCCGCTACGTTATCCAGGAAGTAACGGTCGTGCGTAATCGCAACCACGGTACCCGGGAAGTCGTGCAGGAAGTGCTCCAGCCAGGCGACCGAATCGGCATCCAGGTGGTTGGTCGGTTCATCGAGCAGCAGCATGTCCGGGGCCGACAGCAGCAGGCGACAAAGGGCAACACGGCGCTTCTCACCACCCGACAGGTGCTCTACCTTGGCATCCCAGGCCGGCAGGCGCAGCGCATCGGCTGCAACTTCCAGCTGGCGCTCAAGGTTGTGCCCGTCGCTTGCTTGCAGGATCGCTTCGAGCTTGGCCTGTTCTGCGGCCAGCTTGTCGAAGTCGGCATCAGGGTCGGCATATTCGGCATACACTTGATCAAGACGCGCCTGAGCGTCCTTGATCACGCTAACGGCTTCTTCAACCACTTCGCGTACGGTTTTGCTCGGATCCAGCTGCGGTTCCTGCGGCAGGTAACCGATGTTCAGGTCCGGCATCGGACGGGCTTCGCCGTCGAACTCGGTGTCAACGCCTGCCATGATTTTCAACAGGGTGGATTTACCCGAACCGTTCAAGCCGAGTACGCCGATTTTGGCCCCCGGGAAAAACGACAGGGAGATGTTTTTCAGGATTTCCCGCTTCGGCGGAACAACTTTGCTCAGCCGATGCATGGTGAAAACGTAAGAGCCTGTTTTGCCTGCTTTGTCACTTTTTGACATGGTTTGATTCGCCTTTAATCCTGTGTTTTCAGTGCTTTAATGGTAGCGAAAACGCTTAAATTCTGGAAAGCAAAACGTTAGGTTTTGCATTGACCTTACCCTGTTCCTGACTATACTTAGAAAAGTTATGTTTTATGAGGGAGCAACATGGATTTCCAGGTCATAGAGCAGATTGTGAATGGTGCTCGTAGAAAGCTGCTGGTGCAAGACTGCATCCCGGTTTACTACCCCAATCTTTACATCACCATGGAGCACTCCGGCAGAGCACTGGAAACAACAAAGAAGTACCTTGAGCATCTGATTGTGCTTGAACAGTTTCTGTCCTTTTCCTCCATTGATCTGATTTCTCGCCTCGAACAGCGCCCTCACAGCCAATACCTGACAGACAGTGAGCTTTCTAGATTTGTGTCGGACGCGGGGTTTCGCAAGAAAACCTTGGCCATGAAGTATGCGGGGATACGTTTACATCCGACTGCATACAGATCCGTTGGCAAAGCCCATGCGCAGCAGCGAATCGAAGCGGTACGCGACTATCTGGGCTTCCTCTATGACAAGTTGGGTGATCACTCAACACGATATGAGGCGGTTGACGATCTGAAGAAGCGCATCAACCGCAAGATCAAAGCAGCCAGACCTGCGTGGAAAAAAAAGCGAACGGAAGAGATGAAGGGCCTAACGAGTCAGGAGCGAACTCGATTGCTGGAAATCATGCATCCGAATAGCGCCGAGAACCCCTTTTCAGATGGCGCAATCAGGCTGCGTAACTACATCATTTTGCTGTTGGGACTCGACATGGGGCTGCGACGCTCCGAGATGCTGCTGATCAAGACCAGCGATATTCACTGGCACAGTCGTCAACTGGCGGTGGTCAACCTGGAGGATGAGAGCCTCGATCCGCGAACGATGGCTCCGCAATTCAAAACCCACGAGCGCATGTTGGTGATGACCGATGAACTCTATGACGCGATTACTGAGTACGAATCGAAATATCGCCAAAGAAGGCCCCGTAGCGGCACATCGCAAGCGAGGAAGCATCCGTTTTTGCTGGTGGCGCACAAGCGAAATGAGGGCGGGCCTCTGACCATCAAGGCAATCGATGGCGTTCTGTCCAGGGTTCGAGAAATAGCGCCGGAAATGGCTCATGTGCACCCGCATATTCTCAGGCATGACGCGGTCTACACGATGCTGGAAAGCATGCGTGAGGAGCTGGCAGCGTTCACGCCGGAGGATCGCACCACGCAAGTTCAAAAGACCCTCACATGGATGTTCGGCTGGAGTCCCGAATCGAACATGCCCGGCCTCTACGGCGCGAAGTTCTGGAAGGAGGAGGCAGACAAAGCGATACAGAAACGGGCCGAGCGGTTTAAGGCCAATCGTCAGAAAGCCGGCACGACACCAGGAGGTTCAGCGTGAACATCGCCGTCGAAGCACTTCAGGCACCCACGAAGGACAGCCTCGATGCATGGCTGAGCGCGCCTCGCTTGGCGAAATGTGGGGAGGTGTTCACACCCGCAGAACCAATGTGGAAACCGGATAAATCGGCCAGAATCTCAGTCAACTGGGAAGCGGCCCTTGCCTGCGTCTCGCCGGATTGGCAGCCCTGGTTGCACGCCGCCCTGGCGTATCGAATGGCCGATCAGGTAGCGGACTCGGTTGCTCAGCTCGCCAGTGTGTTGTCGCGGGCTGCTCAGGCCGGGCTTGACCCGCTCAACGAGAATCACCTGATCGCTCTGCGGGAGCGCTTTAACGGGAACGAATCCAGTACTCTCGGCGCTTTCATGGCCTTTTGGCACGACTGCGAATCCCTCGAACAACGTCCGCCGCGAACCCTGATCGAGGCCTACCAGGCACTGCCCAGGAAAAAGGGTTCCAGCAAGGATGTGGTCCTCAGCCTGGCCCCCGAAGAAGGCCCGCTCACGCAGGTGGAGCAGGACGCGCTGCACCAATGGATACATGAGCAGTTCTGTCACGGTCAGCTAGATCCCGAGCAGTACCTGTATCTGCGCCTGTTGATGATTTACGGGCAGCGTGGCGCTCAGGTACGCATGATGGTTTTTGGTGATTTCACGAAAACCGACCAGGGCTGCAAGGTCAGGTTTCATTGGGCAAAGCAAAAAGACGACGAGGCGGGTTGGCGAACAAAGTCCGAAACCTTCAGTCTGGATGAGGACCTCTACAACACCGTGCAGGCTTACAAGGACATGGTTCTGGCGCAACTCTGGCAAACCTATCCAGACGGTTCCGACTGGAATGCAGCCATTGAGAATGTGCCGCTCTTTCGTCGGAAGCTGGATGATGAGGCAGAATTTTCGGAGCGGTTTGATCCCCCTGTTTTGCTGGATAGCCCCCTGCAAAAAGCCCTCGAAGAGGCACCGCAGCCGATCTTTCATGTTGGATCAACCACGGTTCGGAGATGGCTTAAGCGAATCGAGCGGATGGAGGGCTTTCCGATTTCGCCTCGCACCCATCAGCCGCTGAAAGTGACACGGGGACACCGGTTCAGGCACACCCTCGGCACGGACCTGTCCAATGCGGGGCTGGACGAGTGGTCGATGGCCCGCGCATTGATGCACAAAAATACTCAGACAGTGCGAAAGTACCGCCAGGTGTCGGCTGAACTGCTGGCGTTGATCGACGCGAAGATGAGCGACCATCTGGCCTTGGTTGTGAATGCGTTCACCGGGATCATCGTCACGGATCGCACCTCAGCAAAGAACGGGGATCGAGCGGATCGACAAATCGAGGATGTGGCAGTGTGCGGTGCCATTGCCACCTGCCATCTCGATGCCCCCTTCACTTGTTATCCCTGCGGAAAATTCCAACCCCTGCTGGACGCCGATCACGGCGCGGTTCTGGAGCGGTTGGAGCGTCGTCGGGCGCAAACCCTTGCCACGGATAAAACGACCGGCGTGCTCTGGGATCGGGCCATTCTGGCGTGCCGCAAGGTGATTCTGGATTGTGAGGCCATGCGCCAATCAGGGAGGAAAGGCGAGTGACCGATGCGTTTGATTCTGAGCCGACGAACAATATTGTCGATTTTAAGCCCAGGAGCCAACTGGCTGCGGAGGCTCAGCTCGCGGCGTTTATCCAATGGGCAAAACAGACCCTGCCCAAAGGCATTCCCAATCGCGTGCACGAGAGTATTTGCTGGGAAGACGGCAGTTGGCACGAGCATGGCCTCAAAAGCTGCAGCTTCACGGCACTGGGATCGACCAGAGTTGCCCCGAAGGCGATACAGGCACCCTTCACGGAGTTTGCCAAGGCCATCATGGTGTACCGGCGGGTGTATTTGCAGAAAAAGGCTGTTGGAGAGTGGCTGGATGCCCTGAAGGTGCTGGAAGCCGCCCTGTTCGAGTTGACCGGCACGCGGGATGTGACGCAGGTGTCCGCCGCGGTCTGTAATAAAGCGTGCGAGCACCTGAACCGTCACTGGGCAAAAGGCGACACCGCATACCGTTCCGGGCTGGCACTTGCGGCCCTCATCCCCCTGATGCGGGCCAAAAAACTGCTCAAGACCGATTTTCGGTGGACCTCTCCGCTGACGCTGAAGCCCCGTGGCACACTCAAGCAACAAAAAGAGGATCGGGAACAGAAGCTGCCCAGGCCCGAAGCGATCAAAGCGCTCGGGGAGATGTTCAATAACGAATTGACACGCCCGCTCGATATCGTTGTGACATCCGCCTGTGCGCTGTTGCTGAGCGCCCCGAGTCGTGTGGGTGAATTGGCGGATATTGAATTGGATTGCCTAGTGTTCAAAGAGGACACCCAGGGTAAGGGGCGCCTGTTCCTGCGCTGGTATGCGGAAAAGATAAACCAGGTCACGCTGAAGCCCGTCGTTAAGCCCGAGATGGAGCCGGTCGTCGAGCGTGTCATCACCTTACTGCAACCGATCACCGATGAGGCGCGGGCTTACGCCGCCTGGCTGGAAGACCATCCCGATGAGTTCCCGCCCCATGAAGGGCTGCCCCCCAAGGGACCTGATGAACCGCTCACCTGTGCCGAAGCCTGTGCCGCGCTGAAACTCTCCAGTCGTGAGAACGCTTGGCGATCCCAATTCAATGCCAACTTCCTCAAACCCCTGGAGCAGAAAAAGGCGCTCAGCCCCGCCGCCCGAGACCTGTTGGCCGAAATCCGTGAAGGATGGGATACCAGCACAGGGAAGCAGATCCGCGCCAAGGGCAAGCTCCAGGGTGTTGAGTTTGACGACCGGTGTGTGATCACGCTGCGCAAGCTCAATGTGCTGTTGCGGGAGAAGTATCTCCCGAAGGATTTTCCATACACCACGTCGTACACGCAGGGTAAAGCACGGGTGAAGTACCGTGATGCCTTGTTCACCGTGCGCACGGGAGCGCTGGCTGAAGACTCAAGCCACATTGCTGTGACACACGGGTTTGGTGTAGAGATCGCGGTGAGCACTATCCGAATGGCTGTGGAATTAGGCGGTTCGAACAACCCGGTAAGGAAAAGTCTGTTCGAGCGCCATGGATACCCCGGTGTCAAGGTCAACACGCACGCGTTTCGGCACGAATTGAACACGCGGATGCACCAGGCCGGTCTGTCGCAGCTGCTGATTGACGCCTTCTCCGGGCGCACGACGATGGGATCGGTCTACAACCACGAGACCATCGAGGAGCGCACTCAAGGGGTTGCGGCGTACCACCCCAAAACCAAGCAGAGCACAGCGACTCAGCGTCTGGAGAAGGTCAAAACCAATCAGCCACTGAGCCTGATTGAGGTGATGGAACTGCGCGAGGGTGAGCAGGACCGCATTATCCATCAAACCCATCTCGGCGTTTGTGTGCACAACTTCGCGTCCGAGCCCTGCCCGAAAATGGGCGCTTGTCTGGACTGCGGGCGGCTTGGCTGCGTCAAGGGGGATGAGGTGAAGTTGGCCAACCTCAAGGAAGAAAGCGACGACCTCAAACGCCGCCTCGATAAAGCCCTGGATGCACGGTCTCGGGGTGTGTTTGGGGCATCGGAGTCGGCCAAAAAACTGGGTGAGAAGCTCTTTAAGTGCGAGGCGCTAATCCAAATGCTGGAAAACTCCGAACTCGAAAACGGTGACATTGTGTGGAACGCCGATAACGGTTGGACGCTGACCAAAAATGCCGCCGCAATGTCGGGGCTGATCGAGGTCAAAGTCATTGAAGAGAACCAGACGCAAGAGGCGTTGTCATCGTTGGATGACGTCTTAGCTTTGCTTGATGAGATCGAGGGTTAACGATGGGGCATTTAACGCCAAAGGATGAGAAACGCATCATTAAGCTGATTGAGGAATGGTCAGAGCCGAAGCTGACCTGGCCTTTGCTCGTTGAGGCCTGCAAAGAAAAACTGGGTATCAGTCGTGCTCGCCAGTCCCTGATGAATCTACCTGCCGTGGATTTAGCGATGAAGAATTGCAAGGCGGCATTGAAGGCTCAGAAGCTGAAACCGGGCTGGATTAGCGATATTCAGGCAGCCAACGAGCACATTGAGAAACTGACAGCGAACAATCAGAAGCTGTTAGCTGCTGTTCGAGATATGCATAGCCGTTTTTTGATCTGGCAAGCCAATGCCGATATGCATGGGCTAACGCAATCAATGTTGGAGCGGCCGGTTTCACAGCTTCAAAAGAAGACATGATTGCGCAATAGCGCGTACTGACCAGCCGTTCGCATTCCAGCTGACTTGGAGTTGACCATCTTCACATCTGTCGTTTGGTCAACGACCTCGTAGTGTCGACCAACAGTTACCGTCACGATGTCTCCTGCCCAAGAAACTTTATAGCAATCAGCCCCCTCCCAAGAGTTTCCTGATTCGTGGCCGGCTGCTAAGGACTGTTACCCTCCATAAGCTCGCAAATCGCGATCTGCGGAGAAAATTATCTCAGTCACTTTTAGGTTGCTGTGATCGCGTGAGTGGTGGGTGCTGTAACTGACTCCTCCCGCAACCTTGAACAGATACCCTTCGACCTCACCTTTATTGTCTTGAGCAACACCTACCTCAATCAGTGGCTCCATTTTCCAGTTGTCACCTCCTCGTAGATGGCCAGGAGACATCAGGTGTGCTTGGCCGAACCATGAGCGTTCATCCAACTCCGAAAGCATCTGTTGAAGTATCGGCACCGTTGGGACCATCAACATGCTGCCCACGATGTCGTCGCCATAATCCCTCACCAATTCGATGTAGTGAATCGCCCCTAGTTTCGTAGACACCTCCAAGCCTTAAAATGAGGCCCATTAGGAGGTGCCATGAGCAACCAGCGA
>NZ_WIWH01000044.1:0-39975 GCF_009600035.1 Pseudomonas sp. FSL R10-2964
CGCTGGTTGCTCATGGCACCTCCTAATGGGCCTCATTTTAAGGCTTGGAGGTGTCTACGAAACTAGGGGCGATTCAGATAGTTGCATCCGGGGCCTCCAGAAACCCCAGGCTCACCGTGGGATCTCCCTCGACAACCAACAGATCAGCCAATGCACCTGCTTCTATCTGGCCAATTTTACCGGGATATGGATTGCGGGCTCCCGACAGCCCCAACAGTTCCCCATTCATCTTTGTTGCCATGTTCACGACGTCGTGTGCAGCGTAAAACCGGGTCAACTTTGCAAGCTGTCTTCCCTGAGTGGATGTCTTTTGCGGATTAAATAAAACATCAGTCCCCCAGGCCGTTTTTATATTGAAGCGCTGAGCAAACTCATAGGCTCTCGCGGTGCCCTCAGCCACCACGCGCTGGCGCTCACGCCGTACAGGATCAGGATAAACATTAGCATCTTCATCTTGCAAAAAAGGCTGAAGACTCCACCAGATATCGTTGTCTGCCATCATGCGCGCGGTTTCTTCATCCGCCAGTTGGCCATGCTCGATCGATTTCACACCGGCGCGAATGGCACGCTGGATACTTCTGGGCGTGTACGCATGCACCATCACATAGGTGCCCCAATCGGCAGCGGCTTCAACCGCCATTCTTAATTCTGACTCCAGAAACTGGGTGCTATCGAGATGGTCATACGTAGACGCAACGCCGCCACCGGCCATCAATTTTAGCTGTGATGCCCCAAGCATAAGCTGTTCTCTGGCCCGTCTGAGCACTTCGGCATCGCCATCAGCTATGGCTGCAGCACCCAGTTGCTCAGTCACGCTCAGTGGTCTGAGTGAGCTGCGGGGAATCTCTGATCGCATCCTGAAATCACCGTGGCCAGAGGTCTGTGAAATCATTGCGCCGGAAGGATAAATACGAGGCCCTGCAATAACACCCTCATCAATGGCACGCTTCAATGCGAACGAAGGTCCTCCAGGATCGCGAACCGTCGTAAAGCCGCGCATCAAGGTGCTTTCTGCTTCGCGGGCGGCGACTAAATGGATATAGCCCGGGTCTGCGCTCATCGCGTCAAGTTGTGTGATGCCCGCTAACGTAGTGTGCCAGTGGGCATCAATCAATCCCGGCATCACCACTCTTCGCCCGCAATCGATAACCACGGCGCCTTCAACCTCTGTATTGGCGGGTAGCAGTGAGTCGATCACGCCATCCTTGATCAGGATGCAGACGTTATCGTCAAGCACAGCGCTACCGTTGAATAAGCGAAGATTCTTGAGCAACAGCGTGCTCGCGCTGGATTCAGCGTTTGTACCTTGTCCTGAGGCAGTCGATGCGCGCACTGCAGAAAGTTGTGCACCTTTGGGTTTGATACCGCTATAGACATCACGTCGAGACAGATCAAGCATCATTCTCGCGTGAAAGTCCTGTATATCCGGCGAGCTACAGGTGCACAGGTAATGTACTTCACGTTCAACATGATGACTGGGTGTAAAACGCGTATTGGACCTGGCAGATTTAAGCCTCATATCGAACGTTCCGTAAGCATTTTCAGGAACAGAGACTATAGATCGAATTAAAAACGCTGATCGAGGGGAAAGCTCGAGAACATTTATCGTTTGTATCCCCGGTGCAGGTACACAGAGACAGGAAGCGCGGCACTGTCGCTTTCCTTTCAACCAGGCCGTGCAATACCGTGGTGTCGCAATTTGCGATAGAGCGTATTTCGGCTAATCCCCAGGCGGGCTGCAACATGGGCGATATACCAATGTTCTGCCTCGATCAATGCCAGTAGCGTCTGCCGTTCGGATACGCCAAGCGGATCTTCGGCCAACGCGACTGGCACTGCTACTGCCGGCAGCAACTCCGCCAAATCGTCCAGAGTGACACGCCCCTCCAATGACAACGCTACTAGCGTGCGCAGGCACGTACGCAGCTGCCGGACATTGCCCGGCCAGGGTTGCTTCAGCAAGCGCTCTCTGACGCCGGCCTCCAGCCGGATTCTTGTACCTTTTGTCTCTTCGAGCAGCAGAAGGTCGAGCACACTGCCCTTGTCTGATCGTTCACGCAACGGTGGGAGCTGCACGGTGAACCCGGCAATGCGATAAAACAGATCTTCGCGAAAGCGCCCCCCGACCACACCGGCGTTCAGATCCTGGTGACTGGCACTGATAAGGCGTACGTCGAGGGGACGTGCTGTCGCGCCACCTAGCGGCATCACCTGACGCTCCTCCAGCACTCGCAGCAGTCGGGTCTGAAGCGCCAGGGGCATATCGGCGATTTCATCGAGAAATAGAATGCCGCCATGGGCCTGCTCAAGTTTACCGACCATCCCGTCCTTGCGTGCGCCGGTGAAGCTGCCACCACGATAGCCGAACAGCTCGCTTTCGATCAGCGTTTCCGGAATGGCCGCGCAATTGATCGCCACAAACGGCTGGCCCGCTCTGGAGCTGGCACGATGCAGCGCTGCCGCAAAAGCTTCTTTGCCGGTACCGGTTTCGCCCTGTAAAAATACGGGAACGTCTCGCTCCAAAACCCGTAATGCGCGGGCAAAGCCGCGTTGCAGACGCGGGTCTTCCAGGCATACATGCACGTCGTTGATGATGGGCGCTGGCGGCGTTAGCAAAGGCGATCGGTGCACGGGTTCCCGCAACTGTCCGTAGATCAGGCGCCCGTCCACCAGCCGCATTGGCCAACAGACACTCGTCTGAGCGCTGGCCTGACTCATTATCTGATCCACAGGTGTTTCCAGCAGCATTGTCAGAGGCTGCCCAACCACCTGGTCACGGCTGAGGCCCAGCAGATCCAGCGCAGCATGATTGATTGAACAGATACGGGCACTCTCGTCGAAACTGAGCAGACCTTCACCCAGCAGCCCGACGAAACCAGCCTCAGGGTGCAAGCGCAGCAAGTAGCGATGCGGGTCATGCCCCAGGAAAAACGAGCTCTCGATCAGCCTGGCTGACAAGCTGGTCAATGCCATGGCCTGGAAGTGTTGCTGAAGGCTGTGGTCATCCCTCACGGATGAAAGGTTGAGTACGGCTAGCAGCTCTCCACTCGCATCGAATATCGGGCTCGCCGAGCAGGTAAGTCCGACGTGCTTGCCACGGAAATGCTCATCACGGCGGATGGTGACGTGCTGTCGCTCGACCAGGCAGGTACCGACACCGTTGGTGCCCTCACAATCTTCACTCCATACCGAGCCGAGCCACAACCCGGAACGCTGAACCTCTGCTCGCTCGGATTCGTTGAACACGCTGTCGATGGCCACCCCCCGTGCATCGGTGAGTAGTACCACATGGCCGTCACGCCCGAGTTGTTGGTGCAAGTTGCTCATCTGCCAATGCGCCACGGCGATGATGTGCTCCAGTGGCGCGCGGTGATCCTGCAAGCGTGGATGCTCAACCACGTTAGGTGCGCGGCGACTGGCAGGGTCGAGCTGATACTGGTCCAGGCAGCGGCGCCAGGAGCGTGTAATGGCCAGGTCAGCACCAGGGCTGTGGCTGGCGACAGTGCCCTGCACGGCTTGTAGCACTTGTTGTGCATGGGCGTTGATCAAGGCCGGCTTCATTATTCTTGTTCTCCGTTACGGTCAGGACACGGGTCTGTTGGCAGCTTATATGAAAAGATTGCAACGAGCGCTTTTTGCACCGGGTGACACTCTGTCATCAGCATTTCCAGAAACGTGACAGAGATCCGGATCAAGATCTGAGCCGTAATGCCGCAACGGCTCTGCAACGGGGTTTTGATAGAGATGGCCCGGGCCTTGCTCTGGGTAAGTTGTTACTAAAACAACAAGATCGGGAGAAGCCCCATGAACATCGCTGTCGAAACCCCCCTGCACACGCCTACGGCTCAGCTTGCCGCTTGGGTCGAGAGCCTCAACGAACGTCTCGCCCAGCGTGATCTGGACGGCACGCTGGCATTGTTTGCCAGCGAGTGTCACTGGCGCGACCTGCTGCTTTTCAGTTGGAACCTGGTGACCCTGGAAGGCAAACCTGCCATTCGCGACCTGCTTGAAACACGCCTCGACCAGACTCGCCCCGAGCGGTGGAAAGTGGAAGGTGAAGCGGCGCTGAATAACGGTGTGCTCGAAGGCTGGATCAGCCTGGAAACACAAGCGGCGCGGGGTAAAGGCTATGTGCGGCTGAAGGATGGTTTGTGCTGGACGCTGCTGACGGCCATGCGCGAGCTCAAAGGTTTTGAAGAACCCAGTGGTCGCCGTCGTCCGATGGGTGCCAGTCATGGTCACGCCCACGCTGACAAGCGCAACTGGCTGGAGCGCCGCCGCGATGAAGAAGCATCGCTGGGGATCACCACTCAACCCTATTGCCTGATCGTGGGCGGCGGTCAGGGGGGGCTGGGGCTCGCTGCGCGGCTCAAGCGAATGGGCGTGCCTACCCTGATCATCGACAAGGCTGACCGACCCGGCGATCAGTGGCGTGGACGTTACAAGTCGCTGTGTCTGCACGACCCTGTCTGGTACGACCATATGCCTTACCTGCCCTTCCCCGATCATTGGCCGGTTTTCACCCCAAAAGACCAGATTGGCGACTGGCTGGAAATGTACAGCAAAGTCATGGAGCTCAATTACTGGCCGCGTACGGAATGCGTGAGCGCCAGCTTTGACGAGCAAAGTGGCACCTGGAAGGTTGAAGTACAGCGTGATGGCGAACCTGTGACGCTACAACCGACCCAGTTGATTCTCGCCACCGGCATGTCTGGCGTACCCAATGTGCCACGTTATCCGGGAGCCGAGGTTTTCAATGGCCAGCAGTATCATTCCAGCCGCCATCTCGGTGGCGACGCCTGGAGCGGCAAGCGCGCGGTGGTCATCGGTGCGAACAATTCGGCTCACGACATCTGCGCCGACCTGGTGGAGAACGGCGCCGAGGTGACCATGGTGCAGCGCTCCAGTACCCACATCGTGCGTTCCGACAGTCTGATGGAGCTGGTCTTCGGCGGGCTCTACTCGGAAGACGCCCTGGAGACGGGTTTGACCACGGACAAGGCCGACATGCTGTTCGCCTCGATCCCGTACAAGGTGATGCCAGGCTTTCATCAACCCATCTTTGCGGCGATCAAGGAGCGTGACAAGGACTTCTACGAGCGCCTGGCCAAGGCTGGTTTCATGCTCGATTTCGGTGACGATGAGTCTGGCCTTTTCATGAAGTATGTACGCCGTGGTTCGGGTTACTACATCGATGTCGGCGCCAGCGAACTGATCGCTAACGGCACGATCAAGCTCAAGAGCGCACCTGGCCTTGGTGTCGAATGTATCGAAGCCGATGCCGTCGTACTCAACGATGGCAGCCGCCTACCGGCAGATCTGATCGTCTACGCCACAGGCTATGGCTCAATGAATGGTTGGGCGGCAAAGCTGATTTCCCAGGAAGTAGCTGACAAAGTCGGGCGCTGCTGGGGCCTGGGTTCTGGCACCACGAATGATCCTGGCCCTTACGAGGGCGAACTGCGCAACATGTGGAAGCCGACACAGCAGGAAAACCTCTGGTTCCACGGTGGCAACCTGCATCAGTCGCGGCATTATTCGCTGTATCTGGCGCTGCAGCTAAAAGCGCGCTTCGAAGGGATCAATACCTCCGTCTACGGCCTTGCAAAGAGTCACCACACGGGCTGATTCAAATGGCGCCCAGCTGTGGTTGGGCGCCTTTGCACAATATTCCGGATACATTCCGGGCTAAAAGCTGCAGGCGTTCGAGTACAATGTGTTTCCTATCAATCGCTTAAGCTGTCCAATGAAAAAACTGTTTTCTGTAGTAGCGCTGACCCTCTCGGTAATTACCCCCGCCTTTTCAAGCCCTCCATCGACATTTTCCGAAGCAAAGGTCATCGCAAAGCAGAAGATCTACCTCGACCAAGCGAACAGTGCCATGGGCGAGCTGTATTGCGGCTGCAAATGGACATGGGTAGGCAAGTCGGGGGGCCGTATTGATGCGGAGTCTTGCGGCCTTCAAACCAGGAAACAACAGAGTCGCGCGCAACGCACTGAATGGGAACACATTGTTCCTGCCTGGACATTCGGTAACCAACGTCAATGCTGGAAGAACGGTGGTCGAGAACATTGTGTGGATGATGATCCCGTATTCCGGGCGATGGAAGCCGATCTGTTCAACCTCTACCCCTCTGTTGGCGAGGTGAACGGCGACCGTAGTAATTTCAACTACGGCATGGCCACCGGGGTAGCGCCGCAATATGGGCAATGCAAGACGCGGGTTGATTTCAATCAACGTGCTGCGGAGCCGCGTGACGAGGTCAAAGGCCTGGTCGCGAGGACAACTTTTTACATGTTCGACAGATATAAACTGAACATGTCTCGTCAGCAGCAACAGCTACTGATGGCCTGGGACAAGCAATATCCGGTTTCGCCCTGGGAGAAAGAGCGAGATCGCCGCATTGCAGCAATCATGGGGCACTCCAATCCTTTCGTAACCGGTGATCGTCGCTGGACGCAAGGGTACAAGACCGTCGGTGAGGGGGTAGTCGGTGCCATTCCTGCTCAACCCACTCGTGTACCCGCACAGCCGATCCTGGCGAGCGCGAGTGGCGTGAGTTCGATCATTGGTAACCGCAAAAGCCAGCTTTACCACCTCTCGATGGGGTGCCCTGGTTATGGCCAGGTGTCAGCGAAAAACCAAGTAACCTTTGACTCCGAATCTGAGGCTCAGGCAGCAGGATATCGAAAGGCAGGCAACTGCAAATAGTTGCTTTCGGTGAATACCGGGCTATCGAAGCACTCTATGGATCTGCGAAATCACCTGCATCGTTGCGTCTTCGATGGTTCCTTCATTACGGCATAAAACCCAGCCGTGATCTGCAATCGCCCGCTCGAACGCCTGGGTACAGGCAACATGTTCTTCCAGCTTATGGATCACCGTACTGTTCAGCCCTCGCGAGCGGGCCGCTGCCCTCGCCCATGAAATATCAGGGTCGGTGACAACCCCGACATGCAGGTCCGGGACTTGCACGTTTCGATCAATGTTCAACTGCAGAATCTCTGCAAACGGGATTATCCGGCGAAATGCGGCATCAGAGGGGTACCAGCGATCAATCAGGATGATGCTGTCGGGTGGCTGCTTAGCCAATACGTGCCGGGATATCCAGGTACGGCTGTCAGCAAGGCGTTCACAAACCCGCAACTCTAATTCCCGGCCGGGATTTCTGACGAGTTTGTTGACGAGGGCCATTGTTTCACCTCGATAGGGATCGCTTTTTTTCTCGCAAAGCCGGATCACCTTTTTGTTGTCTGCCCTCAGAGCTTTGGTGACGGCCTCCAGCAGTGTGGTTTTTCCAGCGCCCTTGGGCCCATCCAGAGAAACAAACAGCGCACGGTTCATTCTTCACTTAACAATTGATTCATTGATGAGCACTCTAACCTGAATAGGTACCAACGGGCCTGAAAATTACAGGCTTACAGCCGCTGCAGCCAAAGCCGCCAACCAGCAATCATCGCGTTTCACACCGCCACCACCACCCGCTCGACCGCAACACCCTCCCCATCCAAGCGTCGGGCCAGCAAACAGGTGAACGCCAGTACCGGAATCACGGCACAGGCAGCGGCTATCCACAACAGCATCGTGTAACCCTGACCCACCAGTTGCCCGGCCAGTGCCGGCCCGGCCATGGAGCTCAAGGCAAACGCGCCGGGGATCAGCATGATCGAGCGGCCACTACGGTCCAGCCGTGCAATTGCTGCTGTCTGATAAACGCAGCCCCAGGTGAAACCTACTTCCCAGATCCATGCGCCCGCGGCATACATCACAAAGCCTTCGGCATTGCCCAGCAACAACAGCCCGGTGCCCAGCACCAGCATGACGATGAGATGCGGCACGCGTACGCCCAGGCGGTCACCGACCGCGGCCAGAGTTAGTGCTGCGGCCCCTCCCAGCAGTTTCAATACGGCAAAAACGATACCCAGTTCGCCCGGTTGCAGTGCCAGGCCATGGCCCAGTCGCTCCAGGAAAGCCCACAGGCCGATTTGCCCGGCGCCGAACAGGAAGAAAAACCCCAGCGCGGCATAAGCCGCTGGCGGTAATTGAAAACGTGACAACACCGAACCATCCCGCGGTGGTGTGTCTCTTCCGATAAAGTCCTCGCGCCTGGGCAATGCCAGGGCACTGAGGCTCAGCAGCAGGATGATCGCTGCGAGCATTACTACGGCACCGGTGTAGTGGAAATACGCGATGACCAGCGAAGGCAGCGCGAATAACACGGCTGCCACCAACCCCAATTCAATGCCCAGGCGCAAGCCCAGGGCGCGCTCTTTGTTGGCCATTTCGCCCATGATACGCATGCCCAGGCAGGTCATGAGTGCGGCAAAAAAGCCAATCAGCGCCCACAACGGCAACTGCGCCGTGGCGGGCAGCCATGACGTCATCCAGTACGCTGCAGCCGCGCCAGTGGCGCAGCCCAGCGTCAGCCAGCGCCAGTTCAAACGGTCGATCAGCACGACGGCCATCAGGGTGCCCAGCAGGTAGCCGGCAAAACAAACGGCACCCAGCAGGCCGACCCGTTCGACACTGAAGCCCAGGCTGTCAACCATCGAGCCAAGCAGGATCGGCAAGGTATTGAACGGCAAGCCGCCAATGGTCGAGGCGAAGCTGGCGGCCAGCATGATCGCCATTGTCTTGCGGCCACTCATGTTCATTGCGCGTTCCTGCCCGGAGTTGATCAGCGATGGTCGACGGTGATGATTTCACTGCGCCCGGCAGTCGATGCCGGCACGCTGTCTTCGTCCATAAAGAACTGGGCGTACCAGTCGCGCAGTTGATAGACCGGACCATCACCTTCAGCCAGCACCGGTTTGTCGACCCGGATCTTGTGCTGCCAGATCACCACGTCCTGATAGAAAGCATCGCGATTACGCAGCACATAATCCTGGGCCAGCGCCCTGCTCTGCTCTTCGCTCCAGCCCGGGATCTTTTTCACCATGCAACCAAAACGCAGCTCGAAACTGTTGGCGTCGATCGGGACGTGGCAGTTGAGCAGGATCGAGTGAATTTCCATGCCCTCGAACACTGCGCGCATGCGGGTAAAATGCGTCGCCGGGCCGTAATAGGCAGACTCGGCAACCAGGTCCCCGCCCAGCCGGTCCGAGTCGCCGTGGAAAATCTGCTGGGCAATATGGCCTTCGAAAATATTCGCGAAGTACTTGGTCGGCGTGCCATGCACCGGGCCGAAGTGCTGGGCGTCCGCGAGGTTGTCGACCAGTTCCCGGGGATTGGTCTCAATGACCAGTTTGTCCATGTGCCAGTCATGCAGCCATTCATCGCTGTCCTGCTCCGGCAAATGCGGGATCACCACATTGTCTGCCGGGGCCTTGCCCTCAGGGTTGTTCCACACGAACAGCAGGTTGTTTTCTTCACAGGTCAACCAGCGGCGGGTTTTGGCCTTGGGCGGGATGCGCTTGCAATATGGAATCTCGACGCACTTGCCACTGGCGTCGTATTGCCAATGGTGAAAGGGGCACACAACCCGGTCGTTTTCCAGGGTGCCTTGTGACAGATCGGCGCCCATGTGCGGGCAATGGGCATCGATCACGCTGATCTCGCCACTGGCCGTGGCAAACGCCAGCAAGCGTGTGCCGAAAATATTCAGTGTATGGAGCTGGCCATCACGGTAGTCGGCCGCATCACCCAGGCAATGCCAGCCCCGGCCAAAGCGAGGTGCCAGAATACTGTCAACATTGATTGCAGCGAGTTTGGTCATTGTTATTGTCCTCGTGTGAAAATCCCCGATCCTATGCCCGCTGGATTTTCACCGAACCCGCTGCCGTCCTCATCCTCCGCATGGACTAACAATGCCTGCTTTCAGGCACTGTTTTGCGTCAATCCGGTTTTTTTCTGCTGGCCTTGGCGCCGGGCAATAACGCCAGCCCTGGCTTGCCCAGGGCAACCACACTGTTGAGGATGATGCGCACCAGTTCGGTCTGGCGGCGCACACCGGTCTTCGAGAAAATCGAGCGCAGGTGTGCCCTTGCAGTATTACGACGCACATTCAACGCCTCGGCGGCTTCTTCCAGGGACAGGCCATTGGCCAGTTCCATCGCCAGGGCGGTTTCAGCCCGGGTCAGGTTGAACAGCTGCTTGGTCAGGGTTTCGCTGGCCATGGACCGTCCTGCAGCGTCGCGGATGTATACCACCACCCCTGGGGTGCCTTTGCCCTCGGCCCAGTCCTGGGTCGCAATGGCCTCGACCACCACCCCCAGGTTGATCTGCCCCGAGGGCCTGGAGACTGACATGGCTTCAGCCTGCGTGCCTTCCTGCACATTGCCGGTGTCACGGGTAAAGGCGTTGCGGACCAGGCGCTGCAGTTCGCGATTGTCGCTGGGGTAAGTCGCCTCAAGGTGTCCGCCAACCAGTTTGAGGCCGTCTGCCTGCTCCAGCAGTTCGCTGGCCATCGGGTTCAGGCTCAGGACCTTGCCCTGTTGATCCAGCACAATGGTGGCCACCGACAGGCGACTGATCGCCTGCGAGTACAGCTCGGTCATCGACTCGCTGCGGTCGATCAGGTTGTGCACATGCATGGCACGGCGCAAATGCGGTATGAACATGCCACACAGGCTGCGTTCACTGGCACTGAAGTTGGGCGCGGATTTTGGCCGGGTAATGCGAAAGCGCAGCTTGCCGCCATCAGGCGTGGAAATATCGGCAGCCATGATGTGGTAGGTGTCGTGCACGGTGCCATAGGTCTTGAAGTAAGCCGAGCGGGTCCACTGTTCCTCACTCATCAGGTCGTCGACAGTGAACACCCGGTCCATTGGCGGGTTGTTGAATGGCGTGAGCGCTTGTGGGTAGGCCCAGTAACTCACCTCGCCTTCGCGCTCAATGTCACCCACTACGATCATCAGGCCCAGGTCAGGTTGCTCGGGGACGCGCAAGATCAGGATGACATAGTTGGCCTGGTACAGATTGCGCACATGGCGCAGGGTCTTGGCCATCAGCCTGGGCTCCAGCGAGCCGTCGTAAAACTCGCCGATAAGGCTGTCATACTCGGTCAGGTTCAAGCCCATGTCTGCCAGGGTCTGAACACTCAAGCCGCTATTATCCATCGCCCTCTCCTCACGGGACACCGCCTGGGCCCTGCCCGTTGTTATTGTTATGTCGTGCCTGACTGAGGTTTACCGACAGTCGCTGTAAACGGTATGCGGGGCATCGTGCAGAAGACCTGCCCCGCAGGCCGACCGGTCACTGGCTGGTGTCCCCGACAAAAGCGGCCAGGCCAATGCGCTCCAGCACCTGTGCGCTGTACGGCACATAGCTGCGGCTGCTGTCATCACGGATAAACAGCGGGTCGCTGAATGCTGCAGGGGCATAGCCCTGACGTTGCAGGTCGACCTTGCGCAACTTGAAGGTACTGGTCAGGTCAGCCGCTGCCGATACCCGTACGAACACCGGGGCGGCGTAACGCGGCAAGCGCGTTTCGGTCAATGCATAGAACGCCTGCGGGTCGAAGCGGCGGCCCGGCTGCATCAACACCGCCGCCATACCGGCGCGCCCCTCCTGCTCGGGTACTTGCACGCCATAAATGTTGATCAGCTCAAGGCCTTCGAAGTCGCCCAGCGCAGCCGCCACCTCAAGGGTGGAAACGTTTTCACTTTTCCAGCGGAAAGTGTCGCCAATGCGGTCGATAAAATACAGGTAGCCGTCCTTGTCAAAACGCAGCAGGTCACCTGAACTCCAGTAGGCATCGCCCTGGCTGAACACATTGCGACGAATCTTGCTGGCAGTCGCCTCGGCTGAGGTATAACCCTCGAAACGCCCGCCGCCGATGTCGGGATGGTTGATGATAAAACCCAGGGCCTCACCCACCTCGCCCGCCTCGCACAGCTGGTAGAAGCCATTTTCGTCCCGTGGGTGGCTGTCGGTTTCAACGTCATAGCGCACCAGGCGCAAGTTGCTCTTCTCCCAGTACGGCACACGGCCGCAAGCCCCCAGATAATTGTCGACATTGACCACATTGGTGTTGGACTCGGTGGAGCCCCAGCCTTCAAACACTTGGATCGGCCCGAAACGGCGCAGCCAGTTCTGCCAGCTTTCGCGGGTCAACCCGGCGCCGAGCATGCAGCGCAGACCGTGGTCACGTTCACCGGCCACCTCGGGCTGGTTGAGCAGATAGCGGCAGATTTCACCGATGTACTGGAACACGCTCACATGATGCTTGCGCACATCGTTCCAGAACTCACGGACACTGAATTTGCGCCGTACCACAATGGTTGCACCGGTTTTCAGCGCGGTGGACGTCACGGACGTGGCGGCTGCACCGTGATACAGCGGCAAGCAGCAGTAAAACACGTCATGGGCGGTGGTTTGCAGGGTGATTTCCATGATGTCACCGGTCGACATCCAGCGCATATGGCTATAACGCGCCGCTTTCGGCAGGCCGGTGGTGCCCGAGGTAAAGATCAGCAGGCACGGGCTCTCGGCTCTCAGGTCGGCGCGCACATCACGAGGGAATGGCATGGCGGGGGCTGTGGCCAGTGCTTGAGCCAGTCCGGTATCGACCTGTGACGGCATGGCCCCGGTCCATGGCTGCTCGGTATCCGCTACCAGCCATAAGGGCAGCGGTGGCAAGCCTTGAGTGGCAAGCACATTGCCCAGCACCTCTTCGCCGACCAGCATGGCCTTGGCATCGATCGCCTGCAGCGCGTGCACCAGTGGCCGGCCGCTGACCTGGGTATTGACGAAACCCGCCACCACGCCGAGCTTGGCCAGGGCGAACCAGCAACAGAAAAACTCCGGGCGGTTCTCCATCGCCAGGGCGCAGACATCACCCGGACGCAGGCCGCGGGCATACAGGACATGGGCCAAACGGTCGGCGCGGGCATTGATCAGGGCGAAACTGAGACGCTGTTCGCCATAAATGATAAAGGGCCGTTCGCCGTGACGCTGCGCCTGCTCTTCGAGGCGATCGGCAAGGGTGTAGCGATCGGCCGGTTTGATCCGGGCACTGGCGGCGGCCCGCAAATCGAGAATTGCCTGCGTCTGCTCCCGTGGCACAACTGCGCGTTCGGCACTGGACAGCAGGGTTGCGTTGTTGAAATCGTTCATCCTTATCTCCGATATTGGGGCCACTGCGTAACTCAGCGTTGTGTGCGCGGCATGCCCAGGCCGAACTGGGCAATCAGCTCGCGCTGGATCTCATTGGTGCCACCGCCAAAGGTCAGGTTGACCGATGCCCGCACCTCATATTCCAGCTCGCCAAGCAGATAAGCCGCTGCCGAACCGGCCCGGGTCAGGCCACTGGCACCCAGGATGGCTGACAGCTTGCGCAGGATCTCGATCGCCGACTCCGAGCCGTAGACCTTGGTGGTCGAGGCCAGTGCGACGTCCACACGGTCACGTTCAAGGTCGGCGGCAATCCGGAAATTGATCAGGCGCATGGCTTCAAGCCGGGCATAACACTCGGCCAGATCACGCTTGACCCAGGCCACATCAGTGGCGCGGTGGCCCTGCTCATCGGCGCAACGTGCCCACAGATAGACGCGGTTGAACAGGCTGACCACTTTGTCGGACCAGGCCCCCAGGCCCAGGCGTTCGTGGTTGAGCTGAGCCGTGATCAGTTTCCAGCCGCCATGCAGCTCACCCACCAGCATGTTGCGTGGCACCCGCACATTGTCGTAATAGGTGGCCGCCGTAGGGTTGCCGGAGGTCGGGATCAGGGTGCTGGAAAACCCTTGGGCACGGGTGTCGAGAATCAGGATCGAAATGCCCTTGTGACGCGCCTGCTCGGGGTCGGTACGGGCCGCCAGCCAGATGAAATCGGCCGCATCGGCGCCCGAGGTCCAGAGCTTGCTGCCATTGACCACAAAACCGTCGGCATCTTCACGGGCGGCGGTTTTCAATACCGCCAGATCGCTGCCAGCACTGGCTTCGGAGTAACCGATGGCGAAGTTGATGTCCCCGGCGGCGATCCCTGGCAGGAATTTATCCTTTTGCAACGCCGAGCCGTGGGCCATCAGCGCCGGGCCAACGGTACTGATGGTCACGAATGGCAGTGGCGCGCCGGCGATATTGGCTTCTTCAAAGAAAATCAATTGCTCGGTCGGGCCATAACCCTGCCCGCCATAGGCCTTGGGCCAGCCTACCGCCAGCCAGCCATCGCGACCGATTTGCGCGATGGTGCGGCGAAACAGCTCGCCACCTTCGGTACCGCGCATCTGCTGGCGCAGCTCGGGGGTCATCAGGTTCTGGAAATAGTCCCGGACCTTGAGTCGCAATGCATGCTGTTCAGGGGTGAGATCGACAAACATGGGGACGCGCCTCCAGACTGTTAGAAAACGTGCTTGTGTGCGGCTCACTCTAAGGCTGTCTGCGCCCCGCCGCTTCGTCTGTATGGACGAACAAAACAACCGTCTGCCAGGATCAATCCCGAGTGATCTGCGCCAGCATTGCCGCCTCGAAATGCTCGCTATAAGGCGGCAGCAAGCCCCATTCGCCGCGCGGGTCGTGGTCGGGTGCCTTGAGAACGGTGCGCAGGTGGCTGAACTCAAGGAACCCTTCACGGCCGTGGTAATGGCCCATGCCCGAGCCGCCGATACCGCCGAACGGAGCATCATGCAAGGCGGCATGCATCATCACGTCATTGAGGGTGACGCCACCGGACAAGGTGTGCTCCAGCACATGACGCTGTTCAAGGGCATCGTTGCCAAAGTAGTAGAGGGCCAGTGGCCGTGGCCGGTCATTGATATGCGCAATCACCTGGTCGACCTCGTCGTAGGGCAGCACGACCATGGCCGGGCCGAAGATCTCTTCGTGCATGATCAAGCTGTCTTGAGGCGGGTCGATAACCAGTTGCAGCGGGCGCCGACGGTTTTGCATATCGACCGCTTGCGCATAGGGCAGGCTTATCACCCGGGCACCGGCCTGACGGGCCTGGTCAACCAGATTTTCCACCCGGGCCAGATGTTGTGGGTTGACCACGGCAACTACATCCGGGTTGTCGCTTACCTCGGGGATGAACCCGCGGTAAGCGCCAGCAAAGGCATTGATAAACGCCTCAAGCTGCTCACGGGCAACGTAGACCAGGTCCGGGTTGATGCAGACCTGACCGCTGTTGGTGGTCTTGGACAGAGCAATGCGAAAGGCCGCCGTGGCCAGATCCGCGCTGCGGGCAACGATCACTGGCGATTTACCGCCCAGTTCCAGTGTCACCGGCACCAGGTTTTGCGCTGCATTACCCATCACCGAGCGGGCCACGGCGGTACTGCCGGTAAACACCAGGTGATCAAAGGGTTGCGCAGTAAAAGCCTGGGCCAGGTCGGCGCCGCCGGTGACCACCCCCACTTCCAGCGGGTCGAACAGTTCGGCAAACAGCCTGGCAACCAGCGCGGCAGTGCGCGGTACCACCTCCGAGGGCTTGAGGATCGCCCGGTTACCTGCCGCCAGCGCCGAAGCCAGCGGGCTGAGCAGTGTGTACAGCGGCGCGTTCCAGGTCCCCAGAATGCCCACGGTGCCCTTGGGCTGGTACATCACCCATGCCTGGGCACCGAGCTGATCATAGGGGCTGAAGACCTGTCGCGGTTCATCCTGCATCCAGCTTTCGAGGTGGTCCCGGGCGTGCTTGAGCGAGCCCAGTGCCCCCAGCACATCGTTCATCAATGAGAACCCCCGGGGGCGACCGCCAAAGTCGGCATCCATCGCCTCGGCCAGCGCCAGGTGGTGGTCCACCAGTATGTCGATTACCCGCTGGATTCGCGCCCGGCGCTGCGCAGCGCTGACTGCGCCCTGAGCGTTGAACGCGGCTTTCTGCTCAAGCAACAGGGCTGCCAGACCATCAGCGCAAGAAATTGCACAACTCATTGATGCCTCCTCAACTGAACAAGGGCCCGCACAACACCCTGAGCGAAAGCTAGCCCGATCCTGCGTGCAAGCGCCTCGTCCAAGTGGACGAGTAAGCCAGAGTGCCCCCGTAACCTGTACACCCCGCCGAGGGCGAAGGTTTCCTCTGGTTGCGGTTGTCCCGCGCTTGGATTAACGTTCAGTCCAACTGCCAACGTGACTTGAATCCCGTCACTACCTGCCCTTTCAGGAGGGCTGTCGGATGCAACGGTGCTTGCCGCTGAGTCTGCTGTTCATTGCCCTCGCAGGTTGTACCCTGGGGCCTGACTTTGTTCGTCCCGAAGTCGCTGCGGATGCCGGTTACTCCACGCACAACCTCACGACCACCGCCCGGGCCGATATCGACGCTGGCGGCGCTGCGCAACGCCTGATTGCCGGCATGGATATACCCGGGCAATGGTGGACACTGTTCCGCTCGCCGGAATTGAACGCCCTGGTGGAAGAGGCCTTGCGCGCCAACCCGGATATCAGCGCCGCGCAAGCAGCATTGCGCCAGGCCAATGAGCAGGTGTATGTCGATCAGGCTTCCTTGTTTCCCGTCCTGAACGGCAATTTGTCGAAAACCCGCCAGAAAGTCTCCGGGACCACATCCGGTACGGCGTCGTCGCCGATTCTCACACTCAGCTCCGCGTCACTGAGCGTGTCCTATGCGCCGGATGTCTTCGGCGGTACGCGCCGGCAGATCGAGTCGTCCACGGCGCAAGCCGAGTACCAGCGTTTTCAGCTTGAGGCCACCTACCTCACGCTATCCACCAATGTGGTCAATACCGCCGTCAGCCTGGCGTCCCTGCGCGATCAGATTGCGGCGACCGGGCAAATCATCCAGCTACAGAGCGACCAGCTCGACCTGCTGCAGGCGCAGCGGCGCCTCGGTGCCATTGCCGATACCGATGTATTGACCCAGCAAACTGCCCTGGCGCAAACCCGCGCTACTCTGGCGCCCTTGCAAAAGCAGTTGGCGCAAACCCGGAACCAGTTGATGGCCTACCTGGGCAGGTTCCCCAATCAGGACAAGGGCGAGCGTTTCAACCTGGCGTCCCTGCATCTGCCGCAAGAATTGCCAGTGAGTCTGCCCTCGGCAATCGTCGAACAGCGTCCGGATGTGCGCTCCGCTCAGGCGCAACTGCATGAGGCCAGTGCCAATATTGGCGTGGCGGTGGCCAATCAGTTGCCACAGTTCAGCATTACCGGTTCATTGGGTTCCACGGTAGCCAGCGGCAGCACGCTGTTTTCCGCAGGCTCGGGTGTATGGAGCCTGGCCGGGGCAATTGCCCAACCGCTGTTCGATGCTGGTGCGCTTGAACACCGAAAACGGGCGGCGGTTGCGGCGTATGACCAGTCGGCGGCGCAGTACCGCGGTACGGTGCTTGCCGCATTCCAGGATGTGGCCAACGCGCTCAGGGCGCTGGAGGCCGATGCCGAGGCGCTCAAGCAGCAAGTGGCTGCGGAGCAGTCCGCCCAGGCCAGCCTTGCCCTGGTGCAGGCGCAGTACCGCCTGGGAGCGGTGGCTTATATCAACTTGCTCACGGCGCAGCAAACCTACCAGAACACCGTGCTCACCCGGGTCCAGGCCCAGGCCGTGCGCTACAGCGATACCGCAGCGCTGTTCCAGGCTCTGGGCGGCGGCTGGTGGAACCGCAGCGACCCTGACCCCCAGGGCCGCCCTGACCGATTCGGCTTGCCGACCTGGCAAGAACTCATGCCGAGTCACAACAAGACCGCGCCCGCCAAACCCACGCGGCTCGACTGAATACCATTGAAACAGCGAGAACAACCATGGCTGACGTCAACAACGACTCACTCGCGCAACCCACTGCAAGGCGCAGGCTGTGGCGGCCGATGCTTATCATGATCGGGGTGGTGCTGGTGATTGTCGCGATCATTGCCGGGGTCAAGTTCGCGCAGATCTCAGCCATGATTGCCCAGGCAAAGCAGCCCTTGCCCGCCGCCGTCGTCACCGCCATACAAGTACCGTTCGACGACTGGCAGCCGACGGTGACCGCCGTGGGCTCGATAAAAGCCGTGCGCGGGGTCGATGTGACCACCGAAGCGGGTGGCATTGTGCGCAGCATCGGTTTTACACCGGGCCAGGAAGTGGCAGCACAGGCGCTGCTGGTTCAATTGAATGCTGATTCGGACATCGCCCTGCTCCATTCGCTGGAAGCCACGGCGGACCTGGCCGCCATCGTCCTCAAGCGTGACCGCGCACAACTGGCGGTCAACGCCGTGTCCCAGGCGCAAGTGGACACCGACAACGCAGACCTCAAAGCCAAACTGGCCGCCGCAGAACAGCAGCGGGCGCTGGTGGCGCAAAAAACCATTCGTGCGCCCTTTGCCGGGCGTATAGGCATTACTGCTGTCAACCCCGGGCAATACCTCAACCCCGGTGACAAAATCGCCACGTTGCAAACCTTCGACCCCATCTATATCGACTTCAACGTGCCCCAGACCCAACTGGAAGCCATTGCTGTCGGCCAAAAAGTATCGGTGACCGCCGACGGCCTCTCCAACCAGACATTCACGGGGCGCGTCAGCACCATAGACACCCGCTTCGACCCGACCACGCGTAACGTCACGGTCGAAGCCAGCGTTGCCAACCCCGGGAAAAACCTGGTGCCCGGCATGTTTGCCCGCGCAGTTGTCGACTCGGGGGCGGTGCTGCGCTACCTGACCGTGCCACAGACAGCCGTCACCTATAACCCCTACGGCACCACCGTTTTTATCGCGCTGTCGAGCAAGAACGACAAGGGTGAAGACGTTCTCACGGCGCAACAGACCTTTATCAAGACCGGACCGACCCGTGGCGATCAGGTCGCCATCCTGTCCGGTGTGAAGGAAGGCGACCTGTTGATCACCAGTGGTCAGATGAAACTCAAAAATGGCTCACCGGTGCAGATCGACAACAGTGCTGCGCCGCTCAACGATGCGGCGCCAACGCCTCAAGAACATTAAAGGTGACCCATGAAGCTCACCGATACCTTTATCCAGCGCCCGGTCTGGGCCGTAGTGGTTTCGCTGTTTATCCTGATCCTGGGGCTACGTTCGATCTTCGAATTGCCGGTCAACCAATGGCCGCGAACCGAAAATGCGGTGGTCACTATTACTACCGCCTACTACGGCGCCGATGCAGCCACAGTTGCCGGGTTTATCACCCAGCCACTGGAGTCGGCGATCGCCCAGGCCCAGGGCATCGATTATCTGTCTTCGTCGAGTATTACCGGGGTCTCGACCATTACCGCCACGCTGCGGCTGAACTTCGACGCCAGCAAGGCCCTGACCGAGATCAACACCCAGGTCAACTCGGTCAAGAACCAGCTACCGGCCCAGGCCCAGGAACCGGTGCTGTCGGTTGCGGTGGGGCAAACCACGGATGCCATGTACCTGGGGTTCTACAGCGACACCCTGCCCACCAATAACATCACCGATTATCTGGTGCGGGTGGTCAAACCCAAGCTCGACTCGATCCAGGGCGTGCAAACCGCAGAAATCCTCGGTGGGCGCCAGTTCGCCCTGCGTGCCTGGCTGGACCCGGACAAACTGGCGGCCCATAACGTCACCGCCCAGGACGTAGTCGCGGCGCTGGCCAACAACAACTACCTGTCTGCCGTGGGTTCAACCCGCGGGCAAATGGTCACGGTAGACCTGACGGCCGGAACCGACTTGCACACGGTGGATGAATTCAAGCGGCTGGTGATCAAGAACAACGACGATGCCCTGGTGTACCTGGAAGATGTCGCCACTGTGACCCTGGGTGCAGAAAGCTACGACAGCAGCGTGGCGTTTTCCGGCAAACGTTCGGTGTTCGTCGGTATCAAGGCCGCGCCCAATGCCAATATCCTCAGCGTTGCCAGCAGCGTGCGCGACGCCTTCCCCGAACTGCAAGCGCAATTGCCTGCAGGCGTGCGCGGCGAAATTGTTTATGACTCCACGGCGTTCATCAATACTTCGATTATCGAGGTGGTCAAGACCCTGGCGGAAGCTTTGGTCATAGTGTCGGTGGTCATCTACCTGTTCCTCGGCTCATTCCGCGCGGTGATAGTGCCACTGGTGGCGATACCGCTGTCGCTGGTCGGCACCTTCTTTGTCATGTACCTGCTGGGTTACTCGATAAACCTGCTGACCTTGCTTGCATTGGTTCTGGCCATTGGTCTGGTGGTGGACGACGCGATTATCGTGGTGGAAAACGTCGACCGGCATATCAAGGAGCAAGGCAAAGGTGTATTTGAAGCCGCGTTGATGGCGGCGCGTGAACTGGGCGGCCCGATCATCGCGATGACGGTGGTGCTGATTGCCGCCTATGTGCCGATCGGGCTGCGCAGCGGCTTGACGGGGGCACTGTTCAAGGAGTTCTGTTTTTCCCTGGCCGGTGCGGTAACCGTATCGGCAGTGGTGGCCTTGACGCTGTCACCGATGATGACCTCCCGGCTATTGCAACCCGGGCAGGATGAAGGTCGCTTCGCGCGCCGGCTCGATCAGTGTTTTGACTGGCTGCGCGGGCGTTACCATCGCGTTTTGTCAGCCGGTCTGGATAGTTGGCCGGTGCTGGTGACCTTTGGCTTTGTCCTGTTTGTACTGGTCGCCGCCAGTGGCATGACCGCCAAAAGCGAACTGTCACCGACCGAAGACCAAGGGCTGGTGTTCATGATGATCAAAGGCCCGCCGACAGCTGCACCGCAACAGATGGAGCGCATTGCCGACCAGGCGTTTCAGATCGCCAGCAAGGAGCCTGAATACGCGCAGATGTTCCAGCTGACCGGGCTGCCCGCCCTCAATCAGGGCCTGGGCGGGGTCTTGCTCAAGCCCTGGAGCGAGCGCACACGCTCCCAGGCCGAGCTGATCTTCGATCTTCAGCAAAAATGGAATCAGGTGCCGGGGGCCACCGTCGCTGCCTTCCCATTGCCTTCGTTACCGGGCGCCCAGGGATTGCCGGTGCAGTTTGTGATCACCACCACCGACTCGGTAGAAAACCTCAATGAAGTGGCTCAGGCCGTGATGGCCGAAGCCCAGAAGCAACAGCTGTTCTGGTTTGCCGACATGGACCTGAAACTGGACAAACCGCAGGCCAGACTGGTGGTCGACCGGGAAAAAATTGCCGCACTGGGCATGACCCAGGCAGATGTCGGCGCAGCCCTGTCAGCTGCATTGGGTGGCAACTACGTCAATTACTTCTCGACCGCCGGGCGCTCATACAAAGTCATCCCGCAAGTACTGCAGGTTGACCGGCTCAACCCCGAGCAGATTCTCGATTACTACATCCGTACGCCCGCCGGTGTGATGATCCCGGCGCGCACGGTGGCGCATATCGAGACCTCGACACAACCCGAGTCGATCAATCACTTCCAGCAGTTGAACTCGGCGACCCTCTCGGGCGTCAGCGGTGTGGCCCAGGGCGAGTTGCTGGCCAGGCTCAACACTATCCTGAGCGACATTGCGCCCTCGGGTTACACCTCGGACTTTTCCGGCGAGTCGCGTCAGTTCATGCAAGAGTCCGGCGGCTTTGTCGGCTTGCTGCTGTTCTCGATATTAATCGTCTACCTGGCCCTGGCCTTCCAGTTCGAAAGCTTCCGCGATCCGGTGGTCATTCTGTTCTCGGTGCCGCCGGCACTGTTTGGTGCGCTGGCCTTTATTACCATGGGCTTTGCCTCGATCAATGTTTACACCCAGGTGGGCCTGGTGACGCTGCTGGGGCTGATCACCAAGCACGGGATCCTGATCGTGCAATTTGCCAATGAACTGCAAAGCGCAGGCCGCAGCAAGCGTGAGGCCATTGAGGAAGCCGCCGGCGTGCGTCTGCGGCCGATCCTGATGACCACGGCCGCGATGGTACTGGGCGTGGTGCCGCTGGTCTGGGCTTCCGGTGCCGGGGCTGCAGGGCGCCATGACATGGGTCTGGTGATCTTCGCCGGGCTGTCTATCGGCACCCTGCTGACGCTGTTCATGGTGCCGGCGATGTATATGTTTATCGGTTCCAGCCATCACCTCCAGGCTGCACGACCCTCGACAGATCCGCGCGGCGGATGAATACAGGGGGCAAGGTTGACAGGGTCGCATACGTGCTCTAGGTTGACGCAAACGTAAACGTAAGCACAAAAACAAGCCAAAACAATAATTATAAGAGAGCCACCCATGAGCACGATGGCGATACTGATATCCCTTCTGTTGTTGATGTTTTTCGCCTACCGGGGCGTGACGGTTTTGATCCTGGCGCCGTTGATGGCCGCGCTGGCCGTTCTTCTCAGCGGGGCAGCCGCAGATATCATGCCCACCTTTACCCAGCTGTTCATGAAGGAGCTGGGGCTCTATGTGATCAAGTTTTTCCCCCTGTTCATACTCGGTGCCCTGTTCGGCAAGCTGGTCGCCGACTCCGGAGCAGCGCATACCATCGCTGACTGGTTTATGCGCAAACTCGGCCATCGCCATGCAATTCTCACCGTAGTGCTGGCCTGTGCGCTGTTGACCTACGGTGGCGTATCGCTGTTTGTGGTGGCCTTTGCCGTATACCCGATCGGGGCGGCAATTTTTCGTGAGTCCGGCACGCCAAAACGCTATATGCCAGCGGCCATCGCGCTGGGGGCCTTTACCTTCACCATGACCGCGCTGCCTGGCGCACCGTCGATACAGAACTCGATTCCCACGGCTTATCTGGGCACCACCACCTTCGCCGCCCCGGGCCTGGGCATCATCGCGTCGATCGTCATGCTGTGGATGGGCAGCTGGATGCTGCAATCGCGAGCCCGCAAGGCCATGGCCAAGGGTGAAGGCTACGGCCCCCATGACGACGAAATAGCGTCGAATGCCAGCATAAAAAAACCCGGACTGCTCGTAGCCCTGCTGCCGATAATCGTGGTGATCGGCCTGAACGCGGCGTTCAGCTACTGGATCCTGCCTGCCCTGGACCTCAGCGTTTTGCGTGAAGAGCGCTTTGGCAATATCGACCCGGTGAGCGTCATAGGGCTGTGGTCCGTGCTGTTGGCCCTGATGTGCGCAATCGTATTTGTGATCCTGCTCAACTGGCGCCGCTGGGACAACCTGACGGTCACCCTCAACAAGGGCACCATCGGCGCCCTGCTGCCGATCTTCAACACAGCTTCGGAAGTGGCCTATGGCGCGGTGATCGCCGGTATGGCCGGATTTGCGCTGATCAAGGACACCATCCTCAATGTCTCGCCGGAGCATCCGCTGATTTCGGCCGTGCTCAGCATGAACGTGCTGGCAGGCATTACCGGCTCCTCGTCCGGAGGCCTGAGCATCGCCTTCCGCACCCTGGGCGCGGACTATCTGCGCATGATCGAAGCCGCGGGCATCAGCCCCGACCTGTTTCACCGGGTCGCTACCATTGCTGCCGGCGGCCTGGACACCCTGCCCCACTCGGGCGCGGTGATCACCTTACTGGCAATTTGTAACCTTACGCACCGCCAGTCCTACCCGCAAATTTTCATGATGACGACCGTTGTGCCCATGACCGCCTTGCTGGTGGTCATGGTGCTGGGTTCAACGTTCGGCAGCTTCTGACCATGGCGCATAACAACAAGGACTCGACCATGAACACGGCACCTCTCTCTCCCAGCGACCCGCAACGGGATGCTTCGCAGCGTTTCAATATTGCCCGGGCTTGCTGTGACCGCTGGGCTGACGACCCCGAACGCATTGCGATCATCCAGAAAAATGCCGATGGCACGGTTCAATACCACAGCTTTTTGGCCTTGCAACAACAGGCCAACCGCCTGGCCAACAGTTTGCGCGCACAAGGTATCAACGCAGGTGACAGGGTCGGGATCATGCTCCCTCAAGGCCTGGAGGCCGGCACCGCCCATATCGCGCTGTACAAGCTGGGCGCCATTGCGGTTCCGCTGTTCAAGCTGTTCGGTGCGGACGCCATCGAACATCGCGCTTCGAACTGTTCAATGCGTGCGCTGATCACCGACGCCAGCGGCCTGCAGAAGATCGACGGAATTCGTGCCGGCCTTGCCCACTTACAGCTGTGCTACGTTATCGATGCACCCGCGCATCGTAATGACGTGCTTGATTACCATGAGCAACTGCAGTGCCACAGTGACCAGTTCGAGACCCTCGATACGGCGGCCGAGGATCCGGCACTGATCATCTACACCTCCGGCACCACCGGCCATCCTAAAGGCGCTTTGCATGCCCATCGCGTGTTGCTCGGGCATTTGCCCGGCGTGCGCAATTCACACGACGACTTCCCCCAGCCCGGTGACCGGATGTGGACCCCGGCAGACTGGGCATGGATTGGCGGGTTGCTCGATGTGCTGCTACCTGCCTGGTATCACGGCGTGCCGGTGGTGGCCCACCGCGCTGACAAGTTTGTACCTGAAGACGTATTTGCCCTGATTGAAGCATTGCAGATTAAAAATGTCTTCTTCCCGCCCACCGCCCTCAAGCTGTTACGCCCTGTCGAAAACCCGCAACAGCGCTGGCATCTCGCGCTGCGGTCGGTTGCCAGTGGTGGCGAGTCACTGGGTGATGAACTGTTGGCCTGGGGCGACCAGGCGCTGGGCGTGCGCATCAATGAATTTTATGGCCAGACCGAATGCAATCTGGTGGTGTCCTCCTGCGCCAGCCAGGGGATCTACCGCCCCCATGCCATTGGCCGCGCGGTCGAGGGGTTTGACGTGGCCATCGTCGACGACTATGGCGTGCCCGTGCCCACAGGTGGTTCAGGGCATATTGCCGTGGCCACGCCCAACGGCAGCCAGATGCTGCGCTATTGGGAAAACAGCCAGGCCACTGCCGAGAAATACCTCAACGGCTGGCTGGTGACGGGCGACAAGGGTTCGATGGATGAGGATGGCTATATCTTCTTCCTTGGACGCAACGATGACGTCATCACCAGCGCAGGCTATCGCATCGGACCGACCCCCATCGAAGACTGCCTGATCAAGCATCCGGCGGTGAAAATGGCGGCGGCTATCGGCAAGAAAGATCCGATTCGTACCGAGGTGGTCAAGGCGTTTGTCGTCCTCAACCACGGCTACGCCGCCAGCAACAACACCATACGCGAGCTGCAGGCGCATGTTCGCGCACAACTGGCCGCCCATGAGTACCCCCGTGAAATTGAATTCCTAGACGAACTGCCCATGACCACGACGGGCAAAATCATTCGCAAGGCCCTGCGCGAACTGGAAGAACAACGTACTGCGATGGAGCTGCAAGCATGAATTTTCTAGGAAAGGCTTTCGACGAAATTACCCGGGGCGAAACGTTTGGCCAGTCGCTGACCATCGATGCGTCACACATCAGCCGTGCCTGCGGCATGTTTGGTGACTTCAACCCGTTGCACAGCGATGCCCAATTTTGTGCCAGCAGCCGTTTCGGTCGACCGATCCTGCATGGGCCAATGACCAGCGCCTTCATGTCTGCTTCCATCGGCATGTACTTCTACGGCACCGCCGTGGCCTACCTTGAGCATAACTGCCGGTTTATCGCTCCGGTGTTTGCAGGCGACACCCTGAGTGTCGAATGGACCATTACCGAAACTCTCGACAAACCCCGCAGCAATGGCGGTATTGCGATACTCAGCGGCTATTGCAGCAACCAGCGCGGCGAGCAGATTGCCGAGGCCAGCGGCAAGATTTTGCTCAGCAATCGGACGCCGGTTTAGACCTTTTCCAACAGCCCGGCTGGCTGTGAACATTGCCCGCCACGACAAGTCGGCGGGTCCTTGAGGATGAATATGATATGTCCCGGCTAACGACCTCTCTGCAAGACACCGCAGCCCCCGATGGAGTCTGTTATGGCTGCGGCAGCCACAACCCTCACGGCTTGCATATCAAGAGTTACTGGCACGCAGACGGTGTGCATGTGATCGCCGAACACCTGCCGGACCCCAAATATTGCGGTTGGCCCGAACTGGTATACGGCGGCATGATCGCCATGCTGGTGGACTGCCATTCGAACTGGACGGCCATGGCTTATCACTACCGCATGGAGCAGCGCGATGCGGCCAGCCTGCCGCGGATCAATTGCGTCACGGGCAACCTGGGAATCAAATTTATCAAACCGACGCCCATGGGCGTGCCGCTGACCTTGCGGGCCCGGGTGGAAGGCGACGTGGGGCGTAAAACGCGGATTATATGCGAGGTCTATGCCGGGGATGTGCTGACGGCGGTGGGCGATTCGATTTTCGTACGGGTCGACACCGGGCAACTGGCCACGGCAGCCCATGGCCGCGCTGCGGGTTAAAGCTGATCGGCGTGACATCATCGCGAGCAAGCTCGCTCCCACCCTGATTGCCAGCAGCGCAATCGGTGGGAGCTGACTGGTCCGGGATCCAGCCGTTATTTACTCAGGACTCTGGCGTCTTTGGTGCGGATCTCCTTGATCACCGCATTGACGCGATTGACCAGCACATAGTGGCCGCTGATTTGCACCCACTGTTCATGTTCATCAGGTTTTGGCAGGCCCCGGGCGTGCCAGTCCTTGATCGCCTCCGCGTCCCGGATGAATTGATCAGGCGCCTTGTCGCCGTTGCCATAGCAACTGCTCAGGTCCATGGACTCAGCCAGTATCTGCCCCGGCTTGCAGTCCCCGGGTTTGTCGTCATCAGCCTGTGCTGCGTAAGGCATGGCGCACAAAAGACCGGCCATTATTGATGCAGAAATCAAGCTGCGCATGTTCACCTCAACGTATGGGAGTACAGGCTTTATGGACAAGCCCTCACTGCAGTACGTTCCAATATCTTAATCAAGAATATTGATCACGAGATCAGCAATGACGATTGGACTGCACTTATAGCTTGAGGTGAAGTAACCACAAGGCCGCTGAAAATAATAAACGGCCATTTGTGGAGAACAGCATGTCATTCAATATCAACAGCTTCAAGCTTGAGGGACGTCGGGCCCTGATCACCGGATCAGGCCAGGGTATCGGGCTTGAACTGGCCCGCGGCCTGGGCGCAGCTGGCGCAACGGTGGTGATCAACACTCGCAATATCGATAAATCTCGTGCCGTGGCCGCTCAACTGCGCGACGAAGGGCTGAAGGCTGAATCCGTGGCCTTCGATGTGACCGACCGCGAGCAATTGCTAGCCGCGATCAACACCTTTGAGAGCGATGTCGGGGCCATCGATATTCTGGTCAACAACGCCGGCATCCAGCGTCGTGCGCCACTGGAGGACTTCAGCGCCAGCGACTGGCACGACGTGATGCGCACCAACCTGGACGGTGTGTTCCATGTTTCCCAAGCTGTTGCGCGGCACATGATCGCCCGCGGTCGCGGCAAGATCATCAATATCTGCTCGGTGCAAAGCCAGCTGGCACGCCCGACCATCGCCCCTTATGCCGCCTCCAAAGGCGCAGTGAAGATGCTCACCAAAGGCATGTGCGCCGAGTGGGCACGGCATGGCATCCAGGCCAATGGCCTGGCCCCGGGCTATTTTGCCACCGAAATGAATCGCGCCCTGGTCGATAACCAGGAGTTTTCCGAGTGGCTGTGCAAGCGCACCCCGGCTGGCCGCTGGGGCCGGGTTGATGAGCTGTGCGGAGCCGCGGTGTTCCTGGCTTCGCCGGCTTCGGACTTTATCAACGGGCAAACCCTGTTTGTGGACGGGGGCCTGACCAGCGTTGTTTGACCCGCACCTGAAAAACAATAACAAGGAACACCCCATGAGCACGCTTAAAGAACCAGCACTGCCCTTGAGCGAGATCGGCAGTGCGCAGGTCAAGACCCAGGGCTTCGCGACCAAACGCTGGCTGTATCTGATCCCGCTGATATTCATTACTTACAGCCTGGCCTACCTGGACCGGGCCAACTACGGCTTTGCCAGTGCGGCGGGCATCGAGCAGGACCTGGGCATCACCAAGGGCATGTCCTCGCTGATCGGTGCGCTGTTTTTTCTCGGTTACTTTTTCTTCCAGGTACCGGGGGCGATCTACGCGCAGAAGTACAGCGTGCGCAAACTGGTGTTCTGGAGCCTGATCCTGTGGGGCTTTTGCGCCATGGCCACGGGGTTGGTGACCAATATCCCGATGCTGATGTTTATTCGGGTTTCCCTGGGCATTGTCGAAGCGGCCGTGATGCCGGCCATGCTGATTTTCATCAGCAACTGGTTCACCCGCAAAGAGCGCTCGCGGGCCAATACCTTCCTGGTGCTGGGCAACCCGGTGACCGTATTGTGGATGTCGGTACTGTCCGGCTACCTGATCCAGGCCTGGGGCTGGCGCGAAATGTTCATCATTGAAGGCGCGCCAGCGGTGCTCTGGGCCTTCGTCTGGTGGCGCATGGCGCGAGACAGGCCTGAACAGGTGAACTGGTTGACGCCACAGGAAAAAGCCCGACTGGCCGCGACCCTGGCTGATGAACAGAAAGGCATGCAGCAAGTGCGCAATTACCGTCAGGCGTTTACCAGCCCTGTGGTGATCCAGTTGTGCTGTGTGCATGCGCTGTGGAGCATTGGCGTGTACGGTTTTATCATGTGGCTGCCGAGCATTATCAAACAGGCAGCGGCGGCGGACATCGTGACAGTTGGCTGGCTAAGCGCAGTTCCTTATGTCGCAGCGGTAGCGACGATGCTGGCTGTGTCCTGGGCTTCGGACAAAACCCAGCAGCGCAAACCCTTCATCTGGCCGCTGCTGGCCCTGGGGGCGCTGGCCTTCTTCTGCTCGTTCCTGCTCGGGTCTTCACATTTCTGGTTGTCGTTTGCTTTGCTGACTATTGCCGGTGCTGCACTTTACGCACCTTATGGGCCTTTTTTCGCACTGATACCGGAGATTATTCCTTCGAACGTGTTCGGCGGAGCCATTGGCCTGATCAATGCCTGTGGCGCCCTGGGGGCCTTTGTCGGCTCCTGGATCGTGGGCTACCTGATCGGCCTTACCGGCAATCCGGGGGCGGCGTATATCTTTATGACGGCCGGGGTGCTGTCTTCGGCATTGCTGATGGCCTGGGTGAAAGTGCTGCGCTAGACATATTCAGCTTTGAGAGTGTTTCTCAAAGGGGTGACAGCGAAACAGGGAATGTTATACAGTATCAGTACTTTATAACATTCCCTTGCCAGCGACCCTTCAATGACCCTCCCTACTCCCCCCTTGAATCAGCGCCTGCTGTCCATCGATGCCCTGCGGGGCCTGGTTATCCTCTTTATGCTGCTGGACCACGTGCGCGAGACATTCTTCCTGCACCGGCAAGTAGCCGACCCGATGAATATCGAGATCACCGACCCTGCACTGTTCTTCAGCCGTACCCTGGCCCATCTGTGTGCGCCGGTGTTTGTCTTGCTGACCGGTCTGTCGGCGTATCTGTATGGCGAAAAGTATCAGGGCAAACGCGATGTTTCGGCGTTCCTGTTCAAGCGCGGGCTGTTTCTGGTGCTGCTGGAGTTCACTCTGGTCAACTTCGCCTGGACTTTCCAGTTGCCGCCGTCGGTGATCTACATGCAGGTCATCTGGGCCATTGGCGTCAGCATGATCGCCCTTGCCGCCCTGGTGTGGCTGCCACGCCCGGTCTTGCTGATACTTGGCCTGGGAATCATCGCCGGGCACAATCTGCTGGATAACCTGCATTTTGCGGCGGGCTCGATGATGCATGTGCCCTGGGCGATTTTGCATGATCGCGGCTGGATTGAAGTGGGCGACAGCTTGCGCATGCGCACGTCCTATCCGGTGTTGCCGTGGATCGGCGTGATTGCTCTGGGTTATTGCCTGGGCCCCTGGTTCACCCGCTCCACCCCGCCAGCCCTGCGCCAGCGCTATCTGTTGCTGGCGGGCAGTGGCGCCCTGCTCGGCTTTATGCTGCTGCGTTTGTTCAATGGCTATGGCGAAGCCCCCTGGGCAAGCCATGACTCCGCCATGCACAGCGTGATGAGTTTTTTCAATATCACTAAATACCCGCCTTCGCTGTTGTTTCTCGCCTTGACCCTGGGTGTGGGCCTGTTGCTGTTGCTGACGTTTGAGCGGGCGCAACAGCGCAAGTGGATCAGCACCCTGGCCGTGTTTGGCGCAGCCCCGATGTTTTTCTATCTGTTGCATCTGTATGCACTCAAAGTGCTGTACCTGGCCAGTGTTGCCCTGTTTGGCTTGAATCAGGGCAACTATTTCGGTTTCGACAGTATCGGGGCGGTGTGGTTAACGGCCGTGCTGCTGGCCATTTCGTTGTATTTGCCGGTGCGCTGGTTCGCCAACTTGAAAGCCCGCCGGCGGGATATCACCTGGCTCAAGTATTTCTGATTCTGACGGCGCCCCCCTTTGCCCAACAGGATCGATTATCATCTCGCCGCCGGTCCCCCCTAGCGGGGGGTTAAAAGGGAATCCGCAGTGCTTTTTCAGCACCCAACGGAACTGCCCCCGCAACTGTAGATGACGAGCCTGCTCCAAGATTGCCACTGGGATACCCCCCGGGAAGGCTGGAGCAAGCGATGACCCATCAGTCAGGAGACCTGCCGGCAAAGTCCACACACTAACCGGCGGGGTGTCCGGGGAGGCATCCTGCTTTGTACTGTTGCTGCAGCAGTACCCGATGATGCATTCCCGTCCGTGCACCTATGCCCCGTGTACGATCAAATGGAGATTGCATCATGCTGTTGCACCGCGTTGTTACGCTCATGGTCACGCTGGCCTTGCCGGCCCTGGCTCATGCGACCCCCACGCAATACCCCCTGACCCTGCAGAACTGCGCCACCCCGCTGACGTTTGAGCATGCCCCCAAAAGCGCGGTAACCATTGGCCAGGCCGGCACCGAAATGCTCTATGCCCTGGGCCTTGGTGACAGGCTGGTGGGTACTTCTTTGTGGTTCAACGATGTCCCCGTGCAATACCAGGCACAGAACGACAAGGTTGAGCGCCTGGCCGACAATGACCCGAGCTTTGAAGCCGTCATTGGGAAACGCCCGGAGCTGGTGGTCGTGCAGCTGGAGTGGATGGTGGGGCCGCAGGGTGTGGTGGGCACCCGCGAGCAGTTTCACGAACTGAAGATACCGACTTACCTGATGCCTTCTGACTGCGAGGGCAAAGACAACCTGGTTGGCGCCGACGGCACGCGCATGCAGCCATTCAGTATCGACACTGTCTACAAGAGCATCAGCCAGCTGGCAGAGATCTTCGATGTGCAGGCGCGCGGTGAACAACTGAACAACCAGCTCAAGGCGAGCCTGGAAAAATCCATTGCCTCGCTCAAGGGCAAGGACCTGAGCGCCACCAGTGCGCTGTTCTGGTTCTCCAGTGCGGACATGGATATCGACCCATATGTTGCCGGGCGCAAGGGTATCCCCGACTTTATGCTCAACACCCTGGGCGTGCGCAATGTGGTGGAGTCCGATGAAGAATGGCCAACTGTCGGCTGGGAAACCCTGGCCAAGGCCAACCCGACATTTTTGGTCATCGCGCGCATGGATCGCCGACGCTTCCCGGCGGATGACGTCGAGAAAAAACTTGAATTCCTGCGTACCGACCCGGTAACCCGCAATATGGATGCCGTGAAAAACAACCGCATCATTGTCCTCGATGCCCACGGGATGCAGGCCAGCCTGCGCCTGTTCGACGGCATCGAAACACTCGCAACTGCGATCAGCCGCCACGACCTGCCTAAATGACTGCACGGTTGATCACTGCCTTCGCCGCCTGTACAGCACTGCTGCTGGCTGTACTCGCCGGGGTCGCTATCGGTGAAACTCCGATCGCACCCGATGTGGTGCTGCAGGTACTGGCCAACAAACTGTGGGGCGCCGGGCATGCACTGGACCCGATCGACGAAGGCATTGTCTGGAACTATCGCCTGACCCGAGCTCTGGTGGCCGCGGCCTGCGGTGCGGGGCTGGCCATCTGCGGCGTGGTATTGCAGTCCTTGCTGCGCAACCCGCTGGCCGACCCCTACCTGCTGGGCATTTCTGCCGGGGCGTCCACAGGTGCCGTTGTGGTCGCGGTGCTTGGCCTGGGCGCCGGGGCCATTTCACTGTCGGCCGGGGCCTTTGCCGGGGCGATTTGCGCCTTTGCCCTGGTTATTCTGCTGGCACGGGCCAGCGGGCCCTCCGGTGTAAGTGCCCAGATCATCCTGGCAGGCATTGCCGGTTCTCAGTTGTTCAACGCAATCACTGCCTTCCTGATCACCAAATCGGCCAGTTCCGAGCAGGCTCGCGGGATCATGTTCTGGTTGCTGGGCAACCTCAGTGGCGTGCGCTGGCCTTCGGTATGGCTGGCAGTGCCTGTTGCGGTGCTGGGGCTGGCGGTGTGCCTGTGGCATCGACGGGCGCTGGATGCGTTCACCTTTGGTGCTGACTCTGCGGCCTCATTGGGTATCCCGGTGCGCCGGGTGCAGCTATTGCTGATCAGTTGTACGGCGCTGGTGACGGCGGTGATGGTGTCGATTGTAGGCTCCATCGGTTTTGTCGGGCTGGTCATTCCCCACGCCGTGCGCTTGCTGGCCGGTACCGGGCATGGCCGCCTGCTGCCCGTCAGCGCCCTGGGCGGGGCCTTGTTCCTGATTGCCGCCGATGTGCTGTCACGCACCTTGATAAAAGGCCAGGTGATTCCCGTCGGCGTGGTCACTGCCCTGGTGGGCGCGCCCGTATTTGCGCTGATCCTGATCGGCCGGAGACATGCACGATGACGGTACTGAGTTGTAGCAACCTGAGTTACCGCGTGGGTGATACCCAGCTGTTGCAGGGCATCACCCTCAGTGTGCAGCGCGGCGAAACCCTGGGGATAGTCGGGCCCAACGGCTCCGGCAAGTCCACATTGCTCAAGCTGCTGGCCAACCTGCGGGTGCCCGGCCAGGGCCAGATTTTACTGCACGGGCAAGCGCTGCGCAAAATGAGCCAGCGCAACATTGCGCAAACCCTGGCGGTGGTCGAGCAGCATGCCGACACCCACGACAGCATTGGCGTTTTTGATGCCGTCGCGCTGGGCCGTACACCCTGGCTGTCGGCGCTAAGCCCGTGGTCAGCCGGGGACACGGCCATTGTCGAGCAGGCACTGGCCGATGTGGATGCTACGCATCTGCGCAACCGTACCTGGCGCGGGCTCTCGGGTGGTGAGCGACAACGCGTGCATATCGCCCGGGCCCTGGCCCAGCGCCCGCAAATCCTGTTGCTGGATGAGCCCGCCAATCATCTGGATATCCAGCATCAGCTGGCCATATTAAAAACCATACATGCCCTGCCCGTGACCACCCTGATCGCCATGCACGACCTCAATCAGGCCCTGAGCTGTGATCGCCTGGCGATTCTTGAACGTGGCCGCTTGATGGCGCTTGGTAAACCCCTTGAAGTCCTGACCACGCAACGGCTGCAGAGCACATTCGGGGTACAGGCGCATTACCTGACTGACCCTTTTGACGGCGCGCAGATCCTGCGTATGTGCGTTTGAATACTATTTAAGAGAGCCACCCATGCGTATTTCATCCCTTACCCTGCTGCTGACCACTGCCCTGCTCTGTACTTCGGCACTGGCACAAACCCACGAAGTGAAAATGCTCACCCGCAGTGCCACGGCCGGTATGGTCTATGAACCGGATTACCTGCAGATCGCCCCCGGCGACACGGTCAGGTTCATCCCCACACAAAGCGGCCACAATGCGGCCACACTGCCCGGACTGCTGCCTGAAGGTGCGCAACCGTTCAAGGGCAAGATCAACCAGGAGGTAGAGCAAACCTTCAGCGTGCCCGGCCTCTACGGCATTCAATGCACCCCGCACCTGGCCATGGGCATGGTCATGCTGATTCAGGTGGGCGAACCTTCTGCCGAGCCCCCGGTGCTGCCCGCCACGTTACCCAAACGCGCACTGGACCGTTTGACTGCTGCACTGCAACAGCAGCAGGTGGCGAAATGAGTGCCGTGGGTACGCGCTCCGCGATCCTGATCGCCCTCGCCAGCCCCCTGGCCGTGGCGGAGTCGGCCCAGGAGCAAGCCAAGGGCTTTATTGAAGACAGCACCTGGAGTGTGGTCAACCGTACGGTCTACGACAGCCGTGAGTATCGCCACGGAGCCAGCAACAGCGGCGCACGCAATGCCTATAAATCGCGCTCCGATCGCAATGGCTATGCCGAAGAGTGGGCCTACGGCTTGATGGGCACCTTGCAATCAGGCTTTACCCAGGGCCTGATCGGTGTCGGGGTGGATGCCCACGCCTATATGGGCCTCAAGCTGGACAGTGGCGGCGGTCGCGCCGGCAAGGCCCGCCTGCTTGGGCTGGACAACGACGGCTACCCCAAGGACAACTACGGCCGAGGTGGCGCGGCGCTCAAGCTGCGTATGTCCAACACGGTGCTGTCCTGGGGTGAGCAGCGGGTCAAGACCCCGGTGTTCAGCTCATCCGACAGCCGCTTGCTGCCGGAAACGGCCACGGGGGTGTTCCTCACCAGCAACGAGTTCAATGCCCTTAAAATGGTCGGTGGGCATTTCACCGAAAGCACCGACCGCAATGCCAGCAGCCACAATCAGGGCTTTGTGGTCAATTATTCCAATGGCCCCAAAGGCAATGCATTCGACCTGGCCGGGCTGGTGTATACCCCGAGCAAAAACCTCAGCGCCAGCCTTTACACCTCGCGCTACGAAGACACCTGGAACCAGCATTACCTGGGCGCCGTCTTCAGCCACGCGCTGGATGAAAACCGCTCGCTGTCGCTGAACCTCAACCTGTACCGCACAACCGATGAAGGCAAGGCGCTGTCGGGCAATATCGATAACACCACCTGGAGTTTGCTGAGCACCTATGCCCAGGGCCCGCACAGTTTCAGCGTGGGCTATCAGAAAGTGCATGGCAACACGCCATTTGATTATGTGACACGGGGCGCGATTTTCCTGACCAATGCGGTCCAGCTATCTGACTTCAACGCACCTAACGAACAATCATGGCAAGCGCGTTACGACCTGGCGATGACACCCTGGGGTATGCCGGGGCTGGTGTTCAGCGCAGCGTATGTGCGAGGTAGCCAGATTGACGGCAGCCATGTGGATCCGCGGGGCGGCTATGCGTACCTGGGCTATGGCAAAGGCGGAAAGCACTGGGAACGGGATCTCGAAGCGCGCTATGTGGTGCAGAGCGGTGCAGCCAAGGGCACCATCATGTCATTGCGACATAATGTCCATCGCGGCAATACCGCACAGGCCGAACTGGATGCGGACCAGATACGCCTGGCGGTCGAATACCCGCTGACGGGCCGGTTTTAGGTAAACCAACCGTAGCAGCTGCCGAAGGAACGAGGCTGCTGCTACGGCGTTTAACTGCGAATCAGTGCATCGAACCATGATCGTGGTGCATCGGCATGCTATTGAGTGCACGCGCCTCGGCCTTCACCTCAATCTGTTCCTTGACCCCTTTGCTGTCTTCAACAATAAGGGTCAAAGGTACCTGGTCACCGGCTTTGACCTGATTGACCAGGTCAATCAGCATCACATGGTAGCCCTCAGGTTCGATGGCCACGCCCTTGCCCGCCGGTAGCGCTACCGATGTCACTGGCTGCATGCTCATCACGTCGTTTTGCATCTTCGATTCGTGGATCTGTACGGTCTTGGCTACCGGAGAACGGACTTCAACCAGCTTGCTGTCGGTGCTCGAAGTAATGTGCATAAAGGCACCGGTCGAAGGCTGACCGGCCACGGTGGCGCGCACCCAGGCATCATCAACAACGGTTTGCGCAGAAACGTGCAGGCTCATGCCCAGCAGTGACAACAGTAGATACTTAACAGGCTTCATAGGGTTGGCTCATTCCAAAGTGCACAGGATTAGCAGACTGACATCACGGTGAGCAGGTCTTCGGCACACTGCTTGGCTGACAGTGAAGGCGACAGGCCAAGACGCAACACACCACGGGAATCGAAAACGAAACTGGTTGCGGTGTGAGACAGGGTGTAAGAGTCACCGGTAGGGATCTTCTCGTAAAACACCTTGAATTCCTTGGCCGTAGCCGCGGTTTCTTCCAGGGTGCCGGACAAGGCAATAAAGCTCGGGTCAAAGGCTTTTACATAGGCATCAAGCATCGCCGGCTTGTCGCGCTCCGGGTCCAGGGTGATAAACACCACCTGCAAGCGGTCGCCGTCGGGGCCCATCATTTTCTTCGCCTGGGCGGCACGGGCCAGGGCGGTCGGGCACACGGCCGGGCACTGGGTAAAGCCGAAGAAAATCATCGGCATCATCCCGCGAAAACTACCCAGCATCATCTCGTTGCCTTGAGCATCCCTGAGCTTGAACTTGCGCCCGAGGATTTCATTGCTGAGGTCTTTGCCGTACTTGTATGACAAACCGCTGCCAGGGTCGCAACCTGCGATCAAGCCCAGGCTGAGCAAGCCAAGACCGGTGACTACGCGGCGGCGAGTCAGTAAATCATTCATGTCAGGTTCCTTTAAGCGGCCTTTTCCAACGGAAAAGGCCTTTAACCTGCGTATTATCAGGCAGGTGTGTACGCTGCCCGATGCCAGGAGTGACCGGCTTGGCGCGCACGATTGCTGTGGGGTAGACGTGTTGCATGGGCGCAGAATTTACCACTGTCGCTAGGCTGTCGCACGGCAGTCACGCCCCTCAATGGTGCACTACAGCGCCGGCAGCCTGTAAAACCGGGGGATGCAGCAATGCCTGCGACAAATCGACACAGGCATGATTTCTGGCGGATTCAGCGCTTTGCACTATGGGCAATCACCTGTCGCACCGTTATAAACAGCAACGCAGACAACACGGCATACAGGCCAAAGAGCCAGGCCGCAGCATTGGCGGCACCCTCCACGCCACCCGGAGCGGATAAACCGGCCATATTGGCAATCATCCCCGCCAGTGCCGCGCCAATCGCCGTGGCAATCAGTTGCACGGTGGTAATGGACGCACCGGCAATGTCCTTTTCGCTTTCAGGCACATTGGCCAGTACTCGGGTAAGCAGATGCGGCCACGCCAGCCCGATCCCTGTACCGACGCCGATCATTGCCAGGGAAACGCCGGTCAGGCTGATCAATGAACTGCCGCTTTGCGGCACACAGACAGCCGCCAGTGCCAGCCCAGACACCACAAATACGGGGCCGCAGCAGATTGCCCGGTTGGCAGATGCCAGCGCCATGCCGCTGCTGTAAAGCGCACCAAGGGTCCAGCCGCCCGCCATCAGTGCTGCAATATAGCCCGCCACCAGCGGGGTTTGCAGATGCAAAACCTGCAAGAAGTACGGTACAAACACTTCGCTGGTCATGCCAATGACCATCAGGCTCATCGACAGATAGATCGGCAATAGCGCACTGCCAGGGCTCAGGCTGTGCTTGGGCAACATGCGGTGCCTGTCGCTGCTTTCAACACGGTACACGGCATACAGCAGTACCAGCCCGATCACCAGCCCAAGCGCGTTATACAGCGGCGATGGCTTGATGCTGCCCAGGGCAATCGCCATCACCACGCCAGTCAACAGCAACAGTTGCAGCCAGGGCAAGACCAGACGAGGTGATGCCTCGGCGCTTTTTCCGGGCAGCATGGCCCAGGCCAGCAGCATAAACAGCAGGGTCACCGGGATCAGTGCCCAGAATGCTGCACGCCAGGCATCGTACTGCGCAAACACCCCGCCAACGGCCGGGCCAATCAAGGTCGCGGCGCCCCACATTCCTGAAATCAGGGCCATTGCCCTTGGCCACAGGGTTTGGTTGAACACCAGTCGGATCATTGAATATGGCAGGGCAAACAACAGTCCGCCGCCAAGGCCTTGAATGGTGCGCCCCAACACCAGCACGGCCATGTCAGGGGCGCTGCTGCACACCCCGCAACCCAGCGCAAAGACCAGCCCGGCGAGGCTATACGCGAGCCTGGGGCCAAGGGCCGACAGGCATTTGGCCGACACTACCGAGCCAATGATCGAGGCCACCACAAACAGTGTGGTGTTCCAGGCGTAGTAATCCAGCCCGCCGATATCCTTGACCACCGAGGGCAAGATGGTTGTCACCAGATACACGTTGATGGCATGCAACGCCACTCCGCCTGCCAGTGCCACCGATCGCAGCCCGTTGCGGCCCCATAGCAATGCCGACCATCCCGATGCCGTTGTCATTTCCCTTCCTTGAGTTCCATTTCGATGCAATCAGCCTATTATAAAAGTAAATGCTTTGGTAATTATTTATCCTCCAGGCGGTATGATCCCCCCATAAACCTCATTACCCTGATGGCTTTGTTCTATGCTCGCGACTGACTCCCCTGATGCTGCACGCAACAACGGTGCCACTGCCGAGCGGATCCTGTTTCTGCTGAAAACCCGCGGGCCGCTGAAAACCGCGGATCTTGGGGCAATGCTCGATATCACCCCGGAAGCTGCGCGCCAGCAGGTCCAGAAGCTGGTAGACGGCGCCATGATCGTTGGCTGCCTGATGCCGCCGGTTGGGGCCGGGCGCCCTTCGCAAAAATGGGTGTTGACCGATGCCGCTCAAGCCAGATTCCCCAATACCCATGCGCAGCTCACGGCGCAGTTGATTGATTCAATCAAGCTGATCTACGGCAATGAAGGGATCGACAAAGTGGTCGAGAGCATGGAACTGGCCAATACCCGCGAATACGTTGCAGCCTGTGAGCAAGGGCGAAACCTGCAAGAGAAAGTTCAGGTGCTGGTGGCCATACGCGACAGCGCCGGGTATATGGCGAGCATGGAAGCTGAAGGCGAGAACTGGCTGATCATCGAAAATCACTGCCCGATCTGTGTTGCAGCGCAGCAATGCCAGGGCTTTTGCCGGGCAGAGTTGCAAGTGTTCCAGGCGGCCATCGGGGACTCGGGGCAGGTTGAGCGAACAGAACACATGATCACAGGCAGTCGCCGTTGCGTGTATCGGGTAACCCCTGCTTGACGCGCATTTTTTTCACATAGGCTTCACCTCTCCGCCACTTCCTCCCGATTAACGTGCTGGCCATAACTTACGTCGATAACAGGCGCGCAGATGGAAAGCATGGCTGGCGTTGTACCTTGCAATACCCGCACTCGAGGTGTTGAGCGCTGGGCAATACCCGGTTTGATCCTGGCTTTTGTCGTATTTTATCTTTTGCCGCTGATGAGCCACGGCTTATGGATACCTGACGAAACCCGCTATGCCCAGATCAGCCAGGAAATGCTCCATAGCGGCAACTGGGTAGCCCCACACTTTATGGGCTTGCGCTATTTCGAGAAGCCGGTTGCCGGTTACTGGATGATCGCCATCGGGCAAGCTGTATTCGGTGACAACCTGTTTGGTGTGCGGATCGCCTCGGCACTGAGTACCGGGCTGAGTGTCTGGCTGGCATGGCTGATTGCCGGGCGCCTGTGGCATGACCCGCGCAAGCGTTTTGCCAGCGCACTGCTGTATATGAGTTTTGGACTGGTGGCCGGGCAAGCCGGCTATGCCAACCTCGACCCGCAGTTCACCTTCTGGGTCAACCTCAGTCTGGTAGCACTCTGGTATGCCTTTGACAGCACCACCCGCCGCGCGCGCATCGGTGCCTGGGCCGTGCTGGGCGTGGCCTGCGGCATGGGCTTTATGACCAAGGGGTTTCTGGCCTGGTTACTGCCCGTGTTGATCGCCGCTCCCTATGCCTTGTGGCAGCGGCGCGTCAAGGAAGTGCTGAGCCATGGCCCGTTGGCGATCCTTGTCGCAGTGGCTGTCTGCCTGCCGTGGGCGCTGGCGATCCACCATCAGGAACCGGACTTCTGGCAGTTTTTTTTCTGGAACGAACACGTACGCCGTTTCAGCGCGGCCGATGCACAACATACCCAACCCTGGTGGTTCTACCTGCCGATCCTGTTGGCCGCCAGCCTGCCCTGGGCGGCCTTGCTGCCGAAAACCCTGATGGATGCCTGGAAACACAAGCGCCAACCTGCGATCGGCTTTCTGCTGTTGTGGATGCTGCTGCCACTGGCCATCTTCAGCATGAGCAAGGGCAAGCTGCCCACCTACATCATGCCGTGCCTGCTGCCTTTGGCGCTGCTGATGGGCCGAGCCGTGGTTTCATGGATTGAACAGGCAAAGGGCCGCACCCTGCGTATCAACGGCCTGTTGAATGTGCTATTGGCGGTTGCCGGCCTGGTTGGACTGGCTTACCTGCAATTCAGTCGCCCGGTGTATGAGAACACCGAGGTGTTCAGCCTGTCTCTGGCCTATATCGTGTTGCTGGGCTGGCTGCTTAGGCTCTGTACGTAAAGTATTGTCGCAAGCACCGCATAGCGCAGGCCAATGAGACCATCGCCGCAAAACTTGTTG